>JBEVTH010000054.1:0-13163 GCA_041156085.1 Candidatus Nitrososphaera maunauluensis | reverse complement strand
CGCAATTGCGATTATCACTATTAACATTATCAAACCTATAATTTGTGTTCCAATTGTAACCGCTTATTAGACACAAGATGCCGAATAATAGATGAAGCGATAAGAATGACGGTAACGTCCAAAAATAGTTGTGATAATAGTAGTAAGTTTTCCATCAGTCAAAGTTTTAATTTTTATCTGAACTCTATAATAAATATCCAAAGGGGGCTGTGAAATGGTTGTAATCCTACAATAGAACTGTTGAAGAATATTAACAATAATACAATACTCTCGATAATAAAGAATAAAATAGTAACATAGCAGTACATTCTTTATATGACAAAAACTTGTTTAAAATGCGGCAAGATCTTCGATGAAAAGACAATTGACGATCCCGCCGCTGAAAAGTATCCGTCTTGTCTTGATTGTTGGAAAGAATGGACAGCTTATGCTATAATGGTAATGAATGAAATGAGACTGGATATGTCTATGCCAGAACACAGAAAAGTACTACGAAGATATGAAAAGATGTTCTTTGGTTTGGAAAAACCAGAAGGCGAGTTGCAAAAGAATCCTGACAAAAAACCTATATGACACGACAAATCATCCTATTTTTAATATTTCTAATGCAGGCTTTGGAATCACCTTCAAAATCTCATTTGTCTCTGGAAAAAAGAAAATTACTTCTTTTAAGCAATCAGCCAATTTTTCTTTCCGCTCATATGGAAGTGACGAAAAAACATTGATCATCAATTGAATGTCTAACTTTTCAATAATTTGAGGGTTCTTTAACAATTCTTCGAAATACATTTTTAAGATTCCTGTTATTTTTGACCCTTCAAACTCAGATAGAACTTCCAACCATGTTTTAGTTAATACTGATAACTTCTTACCTTCTACTAAAGGCAATGCTTTCAAAGTCGTACTTATTGTTTCGTGTTTATCTAAATTCCCCATTAAATAGAACTCCTGCACCTTGCTTCGAAGCATTGATGTTCGTAGAAAATCTGGCATATTTGCAAGAATTTGAATAATGCTTCCAGCCATCTTTGGGTCTATCGACATGGAAGAACCTAAAATCACATCGACATATTTAAGGTGTTAATACACGCTTCTATAAATTCCACTAAAACTATGTTTTAATAACCATGTCTTTTAAAAAACCATATGCCATGTACTGTGGTAGTTGGAGGATTCTTTGGTGATGAAGGGAAAGGAAAGATTATAGCATATCTATCAAGATGCGACAAACCTTCAATTGCGGTCAGAGGAGGAGTGGGTCCTAATGCTGGTCATACTTTCACTTTTGAGGGTAAAACTTACAAAGTTCGAATGCTTCCAAGTGCGGTATTAAATCCCACAACAAGATTATTGATAGGAGCAGGAGTTTTAATTGATTCAGAAATCTTGTTAAATGAAATTGAGATGTTCCATTCTCATGCTAGAACATTCATTGACTCACAGTGTGGTATTATTGAAAAAGTGCATATAGAAAAAGATAATGCAGAAAATCACCTTAAACATAGAATAGGTACCACAGGAACTGGTACTGGTCCTGCAAATGCTGATAGAGCGTTACGGATGCTAGGATTGGCGAAAGATATTCCAAAATTGTTGGTATACCTTGAGAATGTCAGCGATTGTGTGAATGATGCTCTAGATAGCAAGGAAAATATAATTGTAGAAGGCACCCAAGGAACCTTTCTCTCATTATTTCATGGAGGATACCCTTTTGTAACCTCAAGGGATGTCTGTGCTTCAGCGATATGTTCTGATGTTGGGATTGGACCTAAAAGAGTCGACGATGTCCTTGTCGTTTTTAAGGCATATGTTACGAGGGTCGGTGGAGGTCCTTTGCAGAATGAGATTGGCAACGAAGAGGCTAAGAGACTAGGATGGGCTGAATTTGGAAGCGTAACAGGAAGGCAAAGAAGAGCGTCGCCCTTTAATATGGATCTTGCAAAGAAAGCAATCTCACTGAATAGTGCAACCCATTTAGCAATTACCAAACTCGATGTAGTCTTCCCTGAAAGTGCCGGTATACGAGAATTTACCAAGTTACAAATGGGACCTAGAAAGTTTATTGAAAGCATAGAAGCGGAAACAGGACTGACGGTAACGCTGATAGGGACTGGTGTAGATGTGGATGACGTAATCGATCGAAGAAAAACATGATTTTAACCTAAGTAAATGAAACCGAATGAGCACCGCCACAACAATCTCCAAAAGTATAGGAATTGGCAACCATGGTGTTAAAGCGAGCACAATATTTGGCTCCCAAGTTCAAAAATAATGTATGGATATATAAAGTTCAATTATTTCTTATTTTTAAATGCTTAACATTTCTAATGTTTCAATAGGGTCCTGTCTTTCAGTGGTAAATAAAATACCTTATAACAAAGATATCAACAATGATACCCTTATCTGCAGTTACAGCTGATAAGTGATATGACAGATAGTGAAGATAATCATGTTGTAGTTGGAGAACTCTTGCAGCAGAGCCCTTTCTAAGCTTAGGATCATTTCTCGGCGCTTTTAAGACACCTCGGAATTTCCCAACTTCAGCATCTCCACCGCAGCTCCCGGGATTAGTGATCCTCCGCCAAAACGTTAATCCACCCATTTTTTCCGGTTCTTCTGGACAAACTGTGAAATTGAAAGCAACATATGGCACTTACAGTAGTACATCATTACATGTCGAATCCTGTTACAACAAACCGTATGTGTGTCTCATATCGTTAAGTGTATCGCTTATTGTCCAGTCTTGATCATTATGACAAAAGCAACAACGCCTACTACTCCGACAACAACACAGACTCCGACTGCAACTAGTACCACTGCTACTACCAGTACTACACAATCAACCAATAAAGATACACCTTCTATATTAAACAAAATAAAGAATTCAGACAAAGGCCAGATTGTAGGAGGAGCTCTTACAGGCATACTACATGTTCTTACTGGTACTACTTCTTTAGACTATCGAGGTCTTGGACATAACGCTCCACCCTCGCGTGATTTTGAATTGGCTCGTGGCTGTGCAATAGCTGTTTGTAGCTTGGTAGAGGGGATTAAAGGAGGAGGTATGGCTGCAGGAGGGGCTGCTACACTAGCAGCCGGAGCTTCTACTACTCCTGAAGGTGTTGGAATACCAGTGCTTGCAGCAGGCGGCGCAATGACGGCTGCTGGTACTGCATTAAGTGTTAAAGGAGCTATGGAAGCAAAAACAGCAGTGCAGATTATTCAAAATGCAATGGCGATGAGCAGCAGTAAGGGAAATCAGCCATCATGAAGCAGTACTAGTTTAAGACCTACAGAAAAGAATCCCAAAAGCGAGCTCCCAAACTGTGGTACTAGACCGTATGTTCCACCCAAACAAATAGGAGTAGGACCTAATGACGTTGTAAAGAATCCGCAAGGTAAAGGATATCTAGATAATAATATTTGTTCGATGCTTGTATGTCGACATAATTGACTTTACAAAATTTTTATCCTACCTTTACTCTCCATTATAATATAGCTTGATTTTAACTCTGCGGTAGTAACATGGTACAACGACGATGGTCATCGACTTTGCGAACTTGGTCTTAACGATAAGGTTGGTTATATAATTACGGCAGATGAGTTTAATAGTGTATGTATTAAGAATTACAACAAATTGCGGCTCAAATCGCCCTGTTACATTGAACTATATGATATGAAAGATTTCGGCAGGTTAGTTTGTGCCCTCGAGCGTGCTCCATTACCAGCTTTCTCATTAATTTTAAACAAAGAGCATGTATTTGCAGTTCAAACAGATTTTATAAACGGTAGGCCAGTCATTTACTTCGTTAAAAGCGCTCAACTCAAAGATGGCCAGTACCTTGCTTATAGAGTTACAGGAGGTACAGAAGAAGTTGCAGTAGTTGATTCAGTTGCAAACCCAACTTTCGTTTATTCACCAATTATTCACATTGACAAATTTCCTCCTCGCCTTACAAAGGCAGCTAGGGTTGATAAGAAATCTGGCTATATTGCCATAGGGTTAAAGGATCTATCAAGTTTAGCGAAAGTTGCAGCCTACAAAACTATTTATGATGAGCCTCCCTTACCGCTCTTCCTCTTCAAAGAAAAGAGTAACAATAAAAAATTTGTTATTGGAGCAGCAATGAGTCTAAGTGAATCTGATACAATATCATACTTTTATTATGTTCTAATCGATGACGAACCAAAGGACCATTTTTTGAGATTCTCTAGCCAAAGAGTAGAACAACCATCTTTTTCTAGTAGAGTCGATGAACATGGAAACATCTATTTAAAACTGATTAAGCTTGCTGAAAACCACCCCCTGGTAGGAATTAATGGATAAACATTCTTTTCGCCAAAGAATGAATAATTGTTCAAAAAATAAAAAGAGCAAAATAGTGTTAGCGGTTGATCCGTTACAAAGAGATGATCTTATCGAATTTGTTAAAATGATGATCGATCTAGTCGAAAAATATATCTGTGCAATCAAGATTAATTTTCATCTTATCTTACCTCTGTCTCTTTCACAAATATCAGAAATAAATGATCTAGCCCATTCCTACGGGTTGCAGTCTATTGCAGATATTAAATTGAATGATATTCCCAAAACTAATGAAGTTGTCATTGAATATCTTTTGAAGATGGGTTTTGATGCAATAACAGTCAATCCATTTATAGGAAAGGAAGCATTGCAATCTGCAACAAGTCAAGCCCACCAAAAGAATGGTGGGATCATTGCATTAGTCTATATGAGTCATCCAAGTGCAAAAGAAGGTTTTGGCAGGACTGTGATTAATCATAATGAGAATAATGACAAAAGTAATACGATTACTAAGATGTATAGAGTGTTTCTTAAGTGCGCCTATGCATGTCATGTGGACGGTATAGTAGTTGGTGCAACAAGAATAGATATATTAAAAGAAATAGCCAACAAAAAAGAAATTCCTATTTATTCGCCAGGATTTGGCGTACAGGGAGGCGACATACAAGAGGCTGCAAAAAACGGAACTGATTACTTTATCATTGGCAGTTCAATTATTGGCTCGAATAATCCTTTGAATATTATCAAAGAAATTCGACACCGGATTTCTTGTACTTAATTTGTCTCCAAAAACCTTTTAGCTTCCATTAAAAGGTTTTTTGCATTCCTGTAAGTGAGTCTCTTTATGGCATTGTCATATTTGTTCCATTCATACCCAATATGTTCATTAGAAAGAATAATTTTCCTTGTATTTGTTGTAATCATATAGAATACGACTTCCTTTTGAATTAATCTTTCTCCACGCATATATTGATATTTTATTTTCTTTCTAAAACCCTTCAGAAAATTCACGTCTTGAATTCCGGTTTCTTCGAATATCTCACGTCGTGCGGCTTCTACTTCATCCTCACCTGTCTCTATATTACCCTTCGGAAAATCCCAATGCCCTGCTGTGTAGCGTAATAGTAAGAATTCTGCCTCTGAATCCTTGTTTATCAAAGCTATAATTGCTCCTGAAGATCGCTCATATCTCATGTAAGATCCCATCTCTAATGAGTCTGAGTTTGGGGGTGATGTTCCTGCTTTTGGTACTATTCATTACCACAACTTATTCTTTATTTTTACTATTAAATCTGAGCACTATACGTCTGTTATTCATAACCTCTCCTGTATATCTTATAAAACACATTATTCTATTTTATTAGATTTAAATGTATTTCATTTTCCGTATCTTCTTATTCTGCACTGGTATGTTCTAATAGCTCGCATCAAATCGATTTTACGGAATTCGGGCCAAAAGACATCCATAAACACTAATTCACTATAAGCACTTTGCCATATAAGAAAACCACTGAGCCGTTTTTCACCCGATGTTCTTAATATCAAATCAGGCGCTGCTTGAGGTAAATGTGATGTGTATAGACATGATTCGATTATTTTTTCATCAATTTCGTTCTCATTTATTTTTCCAGATTTAACCATTGAAGCAATTTTCCTTATAGCCTCTACTAGTTCTTTTTGTCCTCCATAAGCGATGGCTATGTTAAGAAACATAGAATCATAATTAGCGGTCACCTCCTCAAGTTTGGTTAAAATCTCTTGAAGCGATCTTGGAAGAAGCATGACATCGCCTATTGCCTTAATTTTCATTTTGCGTTTATGTATCCTCGAGTCTTTCTGGAGTTTTTCGAGCTTTACACTCAAAACCTCGTAGATATTATCTAGCTCCTCGTCTTTTCTCTCTAAATTCTCTGTAGATAAAACGTATAAAGTAGTAATCTTGATTCCAAGGTCATGAATCCAGTTCAAAAGCTCTTCTGCTTTGTCGGCACCTTTGGAGTGACCCTTGTATCTCCCAATGAAATGATATTTTGCCCATCTCCTATTTCCGTCTAAGATTATTGCAATATGATTAGGAAGAGGATCTTTTAGAATTTGTGACCCTAATCGATGTTCATAAATACTATAAAGGCCGCTATGTTTAAGAATGGTTTCTGCAAAAGGTATGCCGCCGATTTCTGATATGCCCATTTATGTATATCTTTGCATGTAAAACAATGATTTTATTGTTATCATCATCTTTCTCAGATAAACCATCTATAATGATACTTTATTAATGCTTGAGTACTTCTCCTCCCTTTTTATTTCTAAAGTATTGGAATAAGAAAGTAGCAGCTACCAGCGTTATTGCCAAACCTATTAGAAGCGATGAAATCAAGGTAAACGGACTGGTACGTTCGATCAGAACCGACGTAAATTGTAGGATAGGGAAATAGAGTAATGCTAATACTACTAGACGCAAGATATCTGACATAGCAGTTACACTACCCTTAAACCAGTTGCTCAATAGAACCCCTACTAGTATAGTGGCAATACCGATCCATAACAATGTAATGGTACCATGAACAAAACTTCCAACAATTATTCTATCTTTTATTATTTCCATTACTCCCATATTCGGGGTAATTGCTTCAGGAGGAATAGTCGAAAGGCCATTTGCTATAGAAGCTAAGATAATCAGGGTACCTGCAAAGACCGAGAAGATTCTAATAAAAGCAGTAGGTGTTGGTCTTCCAAGAGAGGCTAATGACTTGTCTATATCGAAGGCACGAATAATAAAAGCGGCTCCTAGAATGCTTAGTGCTAAAGCGATAGCTTCTCTAGTCAATCCAAATACAGTAGCAAGGCCGGTTGCAACTAATAACGCGCCTGGGACGCCTAGAAAGAATTTTGAATATCGCGGGTCATAGACAAGCATTTTTATGTACCTGCCCAGCACAGCGTATGAGTACTCAACACTTCTACTATGTTTAATAATAATACGTTGAATTGATATAACTGGAACCATTGATTGAATAATAGGAATAACTGTTTCGTCATCCTCGCCATCAGAAACAAGCACTGCAGCATCGGCTTTGTACCGTGTAAGGACATTCTGTATTTCAAAACTAATCTTTTCATCAGCCTCAATCCCGCGATTGAACTTTCCAGAAACGAGAGCAACCTCTGATTCATACCCTTTACTTATTAGTTCTTCATACGTCTTTACAGCTCCAAAAATTGCGTTAGCATCTGCGTCTTCTGGATCTTCTATCGCCAATCGGGTTCCTGCGTTTATGCAAGGATCTCTTCCTAAAATAGGGGTTTCCATACCTCCTTTAGAACCAATGTCGTCATCTCTATCAATACACAACACGAGAATTCTGCTATGAGTTGAAGATCTAGATAAACTACTAGTGTAGTGTTTGTTCTTTTGAAACTCACCAACATCAGATATTGCGGACATCTATACCATTACAATGTATCAGTATAATTAGCCTATTAATTAATTTATTCTGATTATTTGACGATGTAATTAGCTGAATATCACGCTCTTTGTTAGGATGCTTCAGCAACTCATAATCTTCCTCATACGTTTCGATATAATTCAGCTGGCTCTTCCTACACCTCATCAGCATCCATCAGATCTGGAATTATCTGCAATAAATATACTCCGATAATGAAACTTTTGCAATGTTATAGTTTTTTGCGCAAGCTATGGAAACAACATCATTCACTTAAACGATCATCTTGGTATCGATATTATTGTTGTTTACTTAAAATAATGCACCTTGTAATCGTAATGCTAGTAATTCTACGGCAAAAAAAGCTATGGCCTCGAATGCAGTCACAATCTTTAGTGGATCGTTTTTCTTCATATCTTCAAGGAAGAGCTCATGATTGGATCCAACAACCTTTTCAATTAATTTCGCTAGTGAATTTTCTCCTTTAAGCATATGAATCAATTCATCATAAACTATTCTAGGTTCACTGAAAAGCACTATGAACAGGTTACAGTCAGTTTTTTTCATAAAATAATATTCCATCATACTCATACAACCAGGGCCAAAAATGTCATCTGCTGCTTCACAGAACATCTTTCTCACATTCTTGAAAAAGTATGGATCCAGTGACGGAATATATCAAACGACAAAGCGATGATTTCTCTTCATATATACGTTGTCCACTAGCCTACAATAAAATCGTGGAAGAATAAATTTCTGTATGAATCACAAACAGGATTGCATAGACGAATTTCGTGAAAGTATCTTTTGCAATGAACCAGGGCTGCAGAATAATTAATGCTGAGATGTTGGTAAGATCTCTTGCTGCTGTCAGAAGTGTGACCTTTCTGCCCTATGTGAACAATTTTACAATTATTCAGATGACCTAAAATGTCGTTGACAAATGTATCATATAGATTCAAGAGTATCTTTTCTAAAACTTGCAAGTGCAGGATAACGTTCATAAAGCTTTATTCTATTTATCGACAGTCCCTTCTGTCGCTCACGAGGTGAAACGACATTGCTCTCTTGATGATATGCTGTAGCACCATTTTCGAATATTAGGTTAGTATGATTTTGAAACAGACGCTGTCCGAAATCTATGTCCTCGTAGCCATAATTCCCATTAAAATCTTCATCCCACAGTCCAACAGAAAGAGCATCGTCGCGCCAATATGCTACATTCCCTCCATGAAAACAATTGCTCGGAAAGGGGTGAATCCTAAATTGCTTAAGTTCAGGAATTCTCTTGTCTCTAAGACTGCCTGTTGTGGTATTTGAAATACTACAGATCTCTGGAAGTGACGATATCATGTGGAAGTCGCGAATTATGTCTTCAGGTTGGATATTGTTGGCTTTCACAAACTTTCGAAGCCCAATAGTCGCAATTTTGGGCGACTTATGGAACCAGCGCATGTGTGACCCAAGGAAACTAGGTGGACATATCATGTCCGAGTCGAGGGAGACGATAACATCACCTTTTGCAAAATGTATCCCAGCATTTCTAGACGTTGCTGGCCCAAAGCTATTGTTATTATATATCTTTACTAATTTGATTTCTATTTCACTTTTGTACCGCTCCGCAACCAATTCTGCCTCAGCATGATTGGCATCCGCTACTATAATGATCTCAAATAGATCTTTCGAATAACTCTGTCGAGACAGACTTGCAACAGTCCGAGCTAATATATCGTATCCCCCATGAAATGGAGTGACTATGCTTGCAGATATTTCGTGCTTTCCTGTCTCTTTTCTAACTTTATGTTCTATATCCACATTGTTATTATACAATCACAGTCATACCTACTGCTAGAGGCAAATTTGCAATTACTAATATTATAAGCCTTTTGTTTAGCATTGTATGATAATAGAGGTATCGATTATTGTATTAGCCTTGACTGAGCTGATTTTTCATACAATTACCAAATCTGGAATAGCCGAGCTTTTCATAGAAAGGAATGTTTTCATTTGAACAATCTAATATTGTCCTCACGCATCCCATTATAGCTGCCTGTTCGGTAGCGTAGCTTACAAGCTTGAATCCAACGCCTTTCCCCTGATACTCAGACCTCACTGCTACATCTTCTATATGTCCTATTCGTCCGCCACCGAAGATGAATTTTGGTTCGACAAGGAGTGTTGTCGCTCCTATTATCAAACCGTGATTTTTGCCTTCCTGAACAATGGCAACAAAGATCTTATGGAGTGGATTTGATTTTATCTCCTTTAATATAGCTTTTGTAGTTGATATAGTAAGATCTCCAACTGGAGCTACGTTCTCTAGCACCTCTAATAGCCCACCATATTCCAATTCGTTTTCTTCTATTTCATGAATCTTATACTTCAGAGAGGATTTATTAGCCATGGATATACTTCCTGCGGAAAAGCGAGCTCATGTTCATCTCTTAATTATACTAGTAGACAAACTTTCTTAATTAGCTGCGCAAGTGTATCCGTTTAATCACATATTATTAAATTACACAACCGCACGTTTGAAAAAGATTTTGCTTTACTATTGTTTATGTTTGATAGATACTTTCTTTCGAATTCTAATATTATTTATATAGCTCGTTCTATGATTTTCTTAACTTTGGGTATTATATTGAGATAGATTATATCTCAATACTTGATTCATGCAATTCATTAATATAGCATGTACTACCTGAGACGGATAAGATGAAGTTAGTTCAGATATCTGATTTACATATCGGAGGTCTATTCAAACAAGACACTTTCAATACAATTGTCAAAGAGGTTAATGATGAACTAAAGCCAGATGTAATAATTATATCAGGCGATTTGACAGATGACGGGTTACTATTCCAATTCGAACAGGCTCGTAAAGAGATCAGTAAGTTCGACTGCCCGAATTTAATAGTCTTCCCTGGAAACCATGATTATCGACATACAGGTTATCTTTTATTTAAGAAATTCTTTCCATTTACAAAGCAAATTTATGAATTTGATGATAATATAGTTGTGGTCACTCTTGGAACTGCTAGACCTGACAGAGAGGAGGGCGAGGTGGGACATAGACAAAACGTATGGATGGAAGAGACTCTTGGCAGATACGACAATCTCAAAACGAAGATCGTAGCAATGCATCACCACCTAATATCTATTCCTGATACAGGCTACGCCAACGTTGTCGGTATTCTTGATGCAGGAGATACATTAAGAGCGTGTTTGGAATCCAAAGTAGACTTGGTTCTTTGTGGCCATAAGCATAGACCATGGCTTTGGAACTTAGGAACACTAAAAATTGCATATGCAGGTACAGCATGCTCATGGCGATATAGAGGAGTTTTTGAAGATACGTTTAATATAATAGAAGTTAGAAATGGTAGGATAGATATAGACATCAAAATAGTTGGTGGGAAAAGAATGCGATTAGCAGATGTTGTCAGGAGATATGAATCAAAGGAAAGAAAGTCGTTACTAACAAAATAAATTGTGAAACGTTATGATTTCTTATTCTCATTTTGAGGTTCTATATTAACGATATAACATAAAGAGCGTAATAAGAAGTAAAGTCAAAACAGGAGGAAAGGGCAATCTACTAAAACACGGTATATTCAATACAGGTGTTTGCAACGCAAATAAGAAACTCGTGGAATGTATAAGAATCTAAAGATTACATTATTTTATCTCAAACTTAATCTTCAAATTCTTACATAGATTTCTGATTGTTACTTCTGTTACTCCAGCTGCTTGAGCAAAAACAGTCTGGTTTATGCTTTCCTTATTAATTAAACATGATAAGTAAACGATCGAGGCAGCAAGACCTAGAGGATTTTTTCCAGCAGATATCTGACTTTTCGTAATACTATCATTCATAATATTCATTGCATGGTGTTTGGTCTTTTCGCTTACATTAACCTTATTGGATATCATAGTAATACATTTCATTGGATCAGCGAGCGGAATTTTAATGTCTAGTTCGAAAACAAGCAGTCTATAGAGGCGTGATATTTCGTTAGGTTTAAGATTGCTAGCTGTAGATATATCTTTTATTGTTCTTGGAATTTCCATCTCTCTACAGGCAATATATATAACAGCAGACAATAATGTGTGAATTGGCCTTCTGCGACCCAGTCCTCTCTCCTGAACTTTTCTATAGATATAAGCAGCCTTTTGAACTGCTGCGTCTGGTAATGCAAGTTTATCTTTCAGAATATCTAGTTCATTAAATGCCTGCAGAAGATTCTTATCAGCAGGTGTATAGGTTTGGGTTCTAAAGTGCCAAACCCTTAACCTGTTCATCGTAGAACGCATTGTTGCATCTATTTTGTGTCCACTAGCATCTCTATCAGTATTTGCAATAGTAGTGGCAAGTCCCATGTCATGGCGAGCTAGAGAAGTAGGAGTACCAGTTCTCGATCTATTATCTATATTTGAGCTATTGAAAATGCGCTTTTCTAGTCTGTTACTTTCTTGGATCTTTTCTGAAATTACCATACCACAGTTACTACAAACGATCTCACCACAATCAGGATCTGTGATGATCATCTTGTTTTTTCCACATATTAAACATACAATCAAAGCTTGCATATAATAAAGAAAGAGGTGTTAAATTATGGTATTGGTATGTAAATTGAACACTAAATAAATAAATACATATACAGAAGCTGAAATTACATTCTGCCCTGTTAGGATCTAGTAGTTTTGAATTATACTCATTGAATCTGGAGTATTTACTTTATTTCTATCAAAACATGTGTCTGGTGTGAGCTGAATCATGTTTTACATTTACGATAAAGACATTTCTCTTAAGTATATATTTATATATCCATTACTTGTATTGTAGGTAGTACTAATACAATGGATATTAAATTAGGAATCACTCTCCCTGAATCAATATTACAACAAATTGAGAAGTTGCGTGGCAACATTCCAAGAAGCAGATTGAAAATTATATCAGTTGTAGACACGGCAAAGAAAGAAATATCTATAAAGTCAAAGAATGATAAAAATCAGTGTTGTCTGACACATACTGGGAAGTTAAGGCAATATTTATCAATAGGTTTTGTATTTATGGCAAATTTATTGTATAGAGCTAAACATTCAACAAAGCATTACTTTAATTTCGATAAACTTTTCTTTTCGTATAACTAAAGTCAATAGACTACCTTGGATTATCCTGTAATAGTTCAATCTGATGGAATTAAACTTCAGCCTGAAAAAATGGTGATAGATCAATTATATCATTGTGTATTTGAGCATAAGATTTTCCTCTTCTATAAGGACGAAGAGGAATTACTTTATTGCTATGAGGTTGAGGATCCATCAGCCACAAAAGAAATCCTTGATAATCCAGCAGACATTGAAACTATATTAAAAAAATATTCGGAGATTAGGTGAGCCATGGAATTGAC
>JBEVTH010000053.1:0-13320 GCA_041156085.1 Candidatus Nitrososphaera maunauluensis | reverse complement strand
AGGGGCTATTCTGAGTATGTCTACCACCTCTAGCAAACCATGCTAGATCAGTATAATAATCATCACCCAGAAGGTTATTTTTATTGTACTGCAGTATTGCATCTTCAGAATTTTTTTTGTAAACATTATGTGAACTATATTTAATCATAATGATCAAGTACAAAGTTTGAATATTTTAATTTGAAATACTCTCTTTTGTTGTCGTCATCGCCTGAAGGGACTTTACAAAAAGCCATCGCAAGCTCTACATGTCTAACAATTCATTCGAAACGAGTTTAAAGATGCTGGCTTATTCCTGTTACATTTACACTATAAAACGATCTCATGATAGTATTGTTACTGCATGTATACTTTGCTGTAATTTTATTATTCGATCCTTGTTTAATAGTCGTATATTTTGAATTAAGTACAAAACTCCATCTCATGTAATCTGTTTTCCCACCAGGGCCAGTTCCAGTAGCTTGTTGGTATGGCTTTAGACCATTTACAATAACAGATACTTTACAATTAGAGGCTGCATTAGCTATAGAAGTACCTTGAATTGTTAGGTTTTTGCCAACAGGTACTTGCTGGCCTTTGGTAGGTGACGTAATTGTTACTGCATATGATTTATGAGGATTATGTGATTTATGAGGTGAGTATAGTATATTTGGCACAAGACCTTTGAGTATCTGTGCATATGAAACATTACTCAAAAGAACTATTGCTAAAGTAAGGATTCCTACGACTACTATTACAATAGCGGGTATCATAACGAGAACATTATATCGAAGACATTAGAATTTATTAGTTTCCTGCCTAATTGTCATACTAGATGGTATAAATCGTAGAGATTTGGCAGATTTCAGGTTTAATTGTAGATTTTTCCTGCCTTCTAATATTCTAATTACCTCCAAAATTTATCATGGAGATGGTGAGGATGATATTGCTGTATCATTATTCTTTTTACATATAGGTAAAATTATTTGTTATAATGGTTGATGTTATTATACAAGAAAAAAGGCTATTCTTCTCTAAAATCTATCACCATGATAATATCTATTTCCCCTACGAGCCTTCCCCTTCTCCATCGTCTTTTTCTTTTCATGTAGATAAGATTATTCCCATGACTAACAAAATACCACCAAAAATACATATTATGATAGCTATGTCTGATGTATATGATATGATATTTGCATTGAGATTACTTTCGAACATGTTTGAAACAAGACTTTTAACACAGCAGGAATGGTCAATTAATTGCCCAGAAGTACATGAAAATTCCAACTATTATTAACATCATTCCTTCTATGATGGTATTCCACCAAGCATAGTCATCATTAAAGCTACATACATGCATAACCAAATATTGATAACTTCATCCCGGCATGTCGCATCGATAGTTTGTTTGTACAGTCCACTATTTCAAGTGTAATTGCCTAGGTTAATTATCACTCTGCAATACCTTTAGAGGTTATAGTATAGATTACCTGCTCTTTTCGTGAAGGCTGTATGAGACTTGCTCTAAACAGTGATTTTTCTAAACTAATAACTTCAAGTTTTAATTTCATGTGTGTATAAATTGAAAGTGAAGCTTCCATAAACTCACGCTGTTGAAATGAATTAATTATCGTTTTTATTGCTGTTGTAAGATTATGGACGTCTTGATCTATTATTTTTGTTCTGATTGGAACACTTCGAATCATATTTGTTATTACTACTGCACAATCAAAATTAATAGCAGTAAGAGACAATCTGTGAAGGTGTTTCATCAATACTAGGTGTCTTGTGACACCTTTAAATTCATCAGAAAACAATGATGTCACTGTATCAATTATTACCAGCCGTGCATTGATATCCGGGATTCTCTTTAGTGCATTTACTTGGTCGGCTGTAGAAAGAGCTCTAACAAATATGATTTTATTGAGCATATCATTGCTTTTCTCAGTTCCTGCAATTTCAGAGATTCTTTCGGGCCTAAATGTTCCCGCCGTATCAATAAACAATATTGTATCTTCTTGCCTAGAATATTTAGCATAATTAGCACATAGCATAAAACACAATTGCGATTTGCCTGTTCCACTCTGACCGAAAATATCTGTAACCATGCCTGTGCGGATTCCACCTCCAAGCAGACGATCAAATGACACGGAACCTGTGTGTATAATCTCTGTCAATGTATATTTAATAATAGTCACTAGGATAAATTTAATCTGTTATTTGAAGTACAAAGGAACCTTTTTATTGTAGCCATGTTGCTTTGAATTCCAAAGTGATTAATTGAATTGTCATCTTCAACGCCGTCACAGCAACAACCAAAACGACCTTTATCTACGCTACAGCGCTCACTAAACAGGAAGGTTGCAGTGAGATTGAAGAGTGAGATTGAATACCGTGGTAGAATGAGTAATGTCGATTCATATATGAATTTAATTCTTGTTGATGCAGAAGAGTTTAACGGAGCAGATGTCCTAGCAAATTATGGCAAAGTTGTAATTAGAGGTAATAACGTGCTCTTCATAAGGCTAGAAAAAGAGTTCTGATACCAATTAAGGGCATTACTGACGTGCGGTGGTAATGGTAGATGGAATATGGTTAGAAAATTTCTGTTCACTTCGGAAAGCGTTACTGAAGGTCATCCAGACAAAATATGTGATCAAATTTCCGATTCAATATTGGATGAATTCCTGAGACAAGATCCTGAATCACGCGTCGCAGTAGAATCCCTGACAACTACGGGGATTGTGTTTGTTGCTGGTGAAGTCACTTCGAAAGGAAAAGTGGATGTGCAAAAAATTGTCCGCGATACTATTTGGGAAATAGGTTATGATAAACCAGAATATGGATTTAATTTCAATAATTGCTCTATACAGGTATCATTGCATGAACAGAGTCATGACATTTCACTGGGTGTTACTCCAAAAAGGAACAAAGAACAAGGAGCAGGAGACCAAGGGCTCATGTTTGGATATGCGACAAATGAAACATATGAATTAATGCCATTGCCAATTACAATGGCACACAAACTAACTATGAAATTATCCGAAGTTAGAAAGAAAAAAGAATTGAGCTGGGTTCGGCCTGATGGTAAATCACAAGTATCTATTAGATATGAAGATTGTAAACCAAAAGGGATTGACACAATTGTAATCTCTACACAACACGAGCCAGATATAAGTTTGAGTCAGTTAAGAAATGAAATCATTGATAATGTGATAAAACCAGTTTGTGATAACTGGATTGATGATAAAACCAAATTCCTTGTTAATCCTACGGGTAGATTCGTAATTGGTGGCCCACTAGGAGATACTGGTCTAACTGGCAGAAAAATTATTGCAGATACTTATGGAGGTATGGGAAAGCATGGCGGCGGCGCTTTTTCTGGAAAGGATCCATCAAAAGTAGATAGATCTGCATCTTATATGGCTAGATATGTAGCCAAGAATGTTGTTGCAGCAGGACTGGCCGATAAATGTGAAATACAAATTGCATATGCAATAGGCATTGCAGAGCCTGTCTCTATAATGGTGGATACTTTTGGAACAGGTAAAATAGCTGAGGAAAAGATTGAAGACAAAGTAAGAAAAAGCTTTGATATGAGGCCAGCAGGAATCATTAAAATGCTTGATTTAAAAAGGCCAATATATAAAAGAACCGCAGCATATGGTCATTTCGGTAGAAATGAACCTTCATTTACATGGGAAAAGATAGACAAGGTTTCCTCATTGCTTAGGTAGATGTTGTGATAACTTCCCTTATTGCTTCGTTGATATCTTTTCTTAAATCAAACCTCCTGTTAAAGAATTTAACAATATTATAAACATCTCTTTTTATTAGATCATCCGCATTGGGATGCCTTGTTGATACAGCCTGCGGCCAATCAATGATCCATGTATTATTTTTGCTATCTAGTAATACATTATATTCGCTCAGGTCGCAGTTAATAATGTTATGTTTGTAAGCGATTTCTATATCATGTAGAATACCTTGTAAAGTTATTTTTGGTGATTCGAGTTCTCTAATATCTACAAGTCTCAGTCCATCTATTCTATTCATGACAACACAATGCATAGAACGATAATATGATATTGGAATTCTTATTCCTGTATGTCTCAATTGATTAAGTGTATCGCATTCTTTCTTTGCTGCATCTATGTTAATCAGCAACCAATGGTGAATATTCTGGTTGCCAGCAAATGTTCTTTTTCTTCTTGCTTCTCTGAAACTAATCCTACCAATTCGAAAAAATTTAAGCGCACGCTCCTCTTCGATATGTGAAATTGCTTCGAATACATCTGATTCTTTACCAATGCCAATAGGCTTTCCCACTCCGATGATAATGTCATTGTCAGCAAGCATTCTCAGTGCTATTGCATCGAGGCCTGTCATAAGTAAAGAATATCCTCTTTCGTTTCTTCCAACTAGCTTCATATTGTGTAATCGACCAATTCGGAAGTTAACAACATTCTCATGCATTTTGGAATAGGTAGTTATCTCGCCTTTAGTAAGCGACTCATGTTGCTTTAGACCTGAAGCAAGAACTTTGAGCAACTTATAGTCTTCGTGCTCCAATCTCTTTACTACTTTAGATGCAACTTCTGCAGAGGACATATTAGTTAATTCTCATATTTATACTAATTAAATTATCTTGGGTAATAAACAGCCAATATACACAAATATTCTAGTAATGAATGAATTGTTGTTGTCACTTAAAGGAAAGGTAGCTGTAGTTACAGGTTCTACTAGAGGAATCGGTTTTGCAATATCAAAAGAATTTGCAGAAAATAACGATGCGACCGTTATTGCCTGTTCTAGAAGCAAGCAAAGTGCAGTGAAATCAGCAGAGAAGATTAAAGGTAAAACATTTGCTGCTGAAATCGGCGGCGTAACTAACAGCTCTAGTATAGAAAGATTCTTACAACAAATATTATCTGATCATAAGCGAATTGATATTCTGATAAATAATGCAGGTTATCCTTTTGATAGGGAAATTTGGTATAAAAAAATTCATGAGATTACAGACGATGAGGTAGACAGGATCATAGACGTTCATCTGGAAGGATCTATGCGTTATCAAGGGCAGTTATACATTCTATGTTGCAGAATGATCTCAAAGAGGGGGGTAATAATTAATATTTCTTCAATCCCTGCAATAGCAGGATATACTAAGGGCGCTCCATATACTATTGCCAAAGCTGCAAATATTGCATTGACAAAATGCATAGCAATGGAGTATGGCAGCAAGAATATTCGTGCATATACTCTCGCACTTGGCAACATTGCAACATTGGAAACATATTATTCAATGAATAAAAATGATAGGAATAAAGCCGCTGAAGAACCTTCCATGAAAAGAGGGGGCAGACCTGAAGAGGTCGCCAAGGTTGTTGCCTGTATCGCAAGTTGTAATTTTTCTTTTGTGACAGGTATTACCATTGTGATAGATGGTGGTACTGTGTTATTGTAATATGGGAGCTGTATTTGATGTTCTCTGAAAAAAGCGATAATGAAGAGGGGAATGAACAAGATCTAACGTTAGCCGAGCAAGAACAAGAACTTCCTGTGGATGTTGAAGAAAAGAAAAGAAGAGGTACATTAAAAACAGGATATACTACAGGTACTTCTGCAACTGCTGCAACAAAGGCAGCACTTTTGGCATTAATTTCAGGTAAAATTGTTAATAGTGTTATTGTTTCTCTACCAAAAGAAAAAACTGCTGAGTTAAAAATTGCATGGACAAAAATTGAAGGAAGTATTTCTTGTACATCTGCAGTTATCAAGAATGCCGGTGATGATCCTGATATAACCCATGGCGCTGAAATTTGTTCTACTGTTTCATTTACTGATCAAGCTGGCAAGGTTGTAATCGATGGTGGGATGGGAGTTGGCAGGGTAACAAAACCAGGATTGGGTCTAGAAATTGGTAATGCTGCAATCAATCCAGTGCCCACAAGAATGATAGAACAGGCTGTTAGAGAAGTGGCTTTTGAATGGTTAAAAGATCACGGAGTCAATATAGTTGTTTCGGTACCAGCTGGAGAAGAACTTACAAAAAAGACTGATAATCCCAGACTAGGTATAATCGGCGGCATTTCTATACTTGGTACTACTGGAATTGTATTGCCATATTCTACTGCCTCATTCGCTGCATCGATCAGACAGAGTCTTGATGTAGCAATTGCAATGGGAACAGACAAAGTCGTGCTTACCACAGGTGGAAGGAGTGAAGATTTTGCTAAAGATCTATTTGGAAAAACACTTCCAGATCATTCATTTATCCAAATGGGTGATTTTGCTGGTTATGCAATAAAGCAATGTGTCAATAAAAAAATTCATAAGGCTATAATCGCAGGATTTATTGGAAAATTAACAAAAATGGCGATGGGCTTTAAGCAAACTCACGTTAGAGGTTCACATGTCAATATGGAATTTATGGCAAAGGTTGCTGCAGAATGCAATTCCTCTTCAAGAGTCATAGAAGAAATAAAAAGAGCAAATTCTGCAAGGCATGTTTCAGAAATAATAAATAAAAATAACGTTTCTGAATTTTTTAATATAGTGTGCAAAAAAGTGTATGGACAGATGTACGAACATTCTAAAGGAAAAATAAAATTAGAGGTAATTATGTTCGAGTTTGACGGCCAAGTATGCGGCAGATATGACGAGAATCTACACAAGGCGTGTTAGTTCTTTTTTATTTTTTGAATTTGAAATCAAACATATGATACTTAAGTAGAGTAGAGCAATAATGAAAGGTATGGTAAAAATATTAGAATATATGGTCATTATTATTTTAATATGAGAAAGCTGTATTTGCGGTTGTATGTAATACAATATATTATCTAACGTGTATTATACTCATAGGCTTGTTATCAACAATCCAAGTTTCTATTCAACACTAAATTCATTCCCACAATTATTAATTACTACACTGACTGCTACAGAAACTTTAAGAGGTAATTACCATTAACAAAACGTAAGAGTATACATTATCCTTCAAAGTATCTGATGTTCAGATAGTTTGTCATCTGTCTATTCTTATTAGATTTAATTAAAATAGAAAGAATTATCTTCCATTCAGATCTTTCAGTATATGATCCTTATGGTAGGAAAAACAGCGGTGATAGCTATAACAAAGCATGGAATTGAGATCGCCAGTCAAATAAAGAAGAAGATACCTGAAGTCGAGATCTATGCCCCTGCGAAGCATAATGATTCTACTTCTGATATACATTGGTTTACGGAACAAACAGCACAGCTAGTAGCAAATTTATTCAAAACTAAGGATGCTCTAATTTGTATATTTTCGTTAGGTGCAGTAATAAGACTAATTGCACCATTCATTGTTGATAAGAAGAGTGATCCTGCGGTATTAGTAATTGATGATAAAGCAAATTTCGTTATCAGTGCATTATCAGGACATCTTGGAGGAGCAAATGAACTAGCACGGCTTGTTGCTTCTTTATTTATGAATTCTAGACCAATAATTACTACAGCTGCTGACGTTAATGAAACCATTGCAGTTGATTTGATCGGAAGAGAATTTGGATGGAAAATTGAAAACAATGAAAATGTAACAAAAGTCAGTGCTTTAATGGTAAATGAAGAGAAAATAGGTTTATATCAAGAAACAGGAGAAAAAAACTGGTGGTATGCACCTTCATTACCTAAGAACGTTATAGTGGTCAAAAGCCTTGATGAAATAAGATCACCAAATATCAGGGGGGCACTAATAATTTCGGATAGACTAATTACTGACACAGTTATTTTAGAAAAATCGGTTATCTATAGACCAAGAAGCCTGGTAATAGGATTAGGACTTCATTGGGATACACATAAAAATGACATTGAATCCGGGATTCAGGCTGTAATGAAAGATAAAGGGTTAAGCCCCATGAGCATTAGAAATGTTTCATCTATCACTAGAGAAGTAAAGGTAAGGGGGTTACAGGAGTTTTCGGATCAATATGGTATTCCAACCGAAATTTACAGTAAAGGTAGACTTGCAACAGTTAAAGTTCCAAATCCATCACATATGGTACAAAAATATGAAGGTACCGCAAGCGTATCTGAAGCATCATCAATACTAAGTTCAAAGGGCGAGCTCATAGTTCCAAAACAAAAGTTTCCACCAAACCTCACGGTAGCTGTCTCTAGGGTAAAGTTTGAATAAATTGTTGAAGAAAGCACTGTTAATTGTTGATAGAGGCAGCAGAGAACCAGATGTAAGACTGGAGCTTAAAGATATTTGCGCAATTGCAAAGCGCAAAGCAAAGTACGATTATACAAACTACTGCTTCTTAGAAGTTGTGCCGCCATTTATAGAAGAAGGTATACGAAAGTGTGTTGATAACGGCGCTGACTTCATTACTATAGTGCCCTATTTTCTGTATCCTGGTCTGAAGTTAAAAGATTCAGTTAAACAAAGTGCAAAAATTGGTCAAATTAAGAACTTAAGGATGGTGATAACAAAACCACTCAGTTATCATACTACAATCACTGATGTCGTAATTGATAGAATCCATCAATTAAAAAGCGAGCAGGAAATTCAATTTTCTAATTCTGAATGCGATATTCTACTTATTGGTCATGGTAGTAGTGATAAAAGTGCCAGAAATGCCTTCATTTATACAGTTAATACCTTAAAGCCTTTTTATCGGAATGTAAACTTTTGCTTTCTTGAATTAGACAAGCCAGATATAGAGGAAGGTATAAAGAATATAATACTTCAAAATGATCCAAAGATTATTTTATTAGTGCCATACTTTTTACATAAAGGTACTCACATAAAGCATGATGTAATTAAGGATATTGATGCAGCACTTGGAAAATA
Source organism: Candidatus Nitrososphaera maunauluensis (assembly GCA_041156085.1). GTDB lineage: Archaea > Thermoproteota > Nitrososphaeria > Nitrososphaerales > Nitrososphaeraceae > Nitrososphaera_A > Nitrososphaera_A maunauluensis. The sequence continues at coordinate 4,508 of JBEVTH010000053.1, read as the reverse complement.
TACCTTCAAAAATGTATTTATGACAAAACACTTGGGAGTAGACGAAAAGTTGGCTGACCTTATAGTTGAACGTGCTAAGGAGGTAGAAAAAAGAAGAATTGACCTCTTATGACAAGAACTATGAAACTCCTGCAAATAGAGAAATGTCAAATAGAGCATTTTACATAGAAAAGAAAAGCTTAAAGATAATAGATGCTGAAATTGGGCAACATGATTACAATGAGTTAGAATGGGCTATTGTGCGTCGAGTTATTCATGCAACTGCAGACTTTGATTTTGCTAGGAGGGAAAGAATAATATTTCATAGAAATGCAATCGAATCTGCCTCCAAAGCTATCAGAAACAAATGTAACATTGTTACTGATGTAGATATGGTACATTCTGCGATAAACAAGAAGTTAGTTACTGTTCTTGGATTGAAGGCTGTGTGCTATATTTCTGATAATTCTCTAGCTAATGAATCCAGAAAATTAAATAGAACTAGATCAGAAATGGCAATGCGTCGTGCAGCAAATGAAATGAATGGAGGAATAGTAGCTATAGGCAATGCACCCACTGCACTATATGAAACAATTAATATGATCCGAGAAGATGTTGCAAAACCTGCACTTGTTATAGGTATTCCTGTTGGTTTTGTCTCTGCAGCTGAATCTAAAAATGAGCTTACGAAGACCAATATCCCATTTATTACCAATGTAGGTAGAAAGGGTGGAAGTCCAGTTGCATCTTCAATAGTAAATGCAATAATGTTGCTCTGTCAAAGTAGTAACTAAAAGCTATACTATCGATTTACAAGGAAGGCAGATCTAGTTTATACTAAAGAGGAAGCAATTACACGATACAAAAATGTGCCAACTTTTAAATTGTAGGATAAACGCATATTCAGATTATATTGTCTACATAGGATTTTCTAGACTGAAAGAGTATTCACGATGGCTTTAACGATAACTCAAAATCTCAGCAACAACCTTAACTCCCAAAGTCCTACTATTGTATGGTCTGGTAATGGTTATCATATATATGTTGATTTTATCCATAGCTCTAAAAGTTGTTCAAATATGGTATCTGCTCCTGTTATTCCATAACTTTGTAGATTAAGCAAGCCATAGCTTGATTTTGATATGAGCAAAGTTCCTTAACAGCATATCTCCTGCCCCACCCATATTTCAGCAACTCACAAAGAGCATCAACAGTATCATATTTGTATTTTAATGGTGCATAGGGAAATGCCGCTTTATGGTAAAAACGATATATACTAATTTTGTAGATCTTGCGAAAAACTAATATCTATTATGCAGATTATTATTTTATTATCTTTGTAAATTCAAGATAATGATGAATGAGGCATAGGATAATGAGTATGTCTAATTCACTAAAGACTGCATCAAAAATTAACATTATCGACAGAATAAGCTTATAGAAAAGATCTGATATATCTAAAACTTTATTGATGTAGGTAAGAATACCAAAAAAGTTTAAACAACGACTTCGATATAAAGAATATAAATTGAAAGAAATTCATACCGAGATTGATATTAAAGCATCACCGGAAAAGGCATGGACGATACTAACAGATTTTAATAACTTTTCACAGTGGAATCCTTTTATTCGTCAAATAAACGGCGATCCTAAGGTTGGAACAAAGCTCAAAGTACATCTTCATACTTTAAGTGGAAAAAATAGAACCTATCGACCAACAGTGACAAAGGTTGAACCATATCGCGAGCTACGTTGGTCTGGAAAGTCTTTTGTACCTGGAATTTTTAATGGTGAACGTATTTTTATATTAAAACCACTGAAAACAAATTATATACGCTTCGTGCATATAGAAATCTTTACTGGATTAGGAGTTGCTCTCGCAGGCGATCGTTTGGATAAAGATATGTATCAAAGTTTTGCAAAAATGAATAATGCTTTTAAAGAAAAGGTTGAGCAAGTGTCTGTTGATTACTAGTCATTCTCCCTGCTAATTCGGACCACCGATGCCAACAGCAAAATTTATTGCTGTTAGATTGGTGAGTTGGGCCTACTGTTTATCAATTGAGAGTTGTCTGTTATCATCTGTGAATTACTAGTACACTCTTCAAAGTCGCGATCTATTCATAGACCGCGAGGGTTCATAATCATGAACCACACTTATATTACTAAAGTGCAGACCTTAATTATATACCTTGAGAAGTATAATCAGCTATATTAGCACCTTCTTACTAGTTATTATTATTAGTATTATAGGAGCTATGGTAATACATCCACAAGTAATGACCTTTGCTCAAGATTCACAATCACCAAATTCAGTTCAAGCTAAATACATGGTAGTCCAGACAAACCGTTCTGAGAGGTTTGTTATTCCATATACTGCAGCGAATGATGATAGAATACATCCACTTGTTTATACTTTTGGTAAACCAATATCTGAAAGTTGGATTTTGAACATACAGAATAACCTGTCTTATGCTTTTAGACCAGATGCAAAGGTTGTAATAAAATTGCAAGAACCTGTACCAAGTGAGAAATTCATTGAAATCGCAATGTATGGCGATGTTGCTTCCAAGAGGGTTTGGGCAGCTGTAAATACAAAAGAAGCTGGATTTGTCAGGGTGTATGATAATTATAAAAATGGAGTACCTGGATGGTCAACAAGGGATCCAATAATTATAGGATATGATAGTAATTCAGGGCTGACGATCAATAGTGGCACAAAGGTTCTAGTTGATCAGTTATCTGTAAATGGGTTTATTCTTGGTTCTATTGCAATTTATGGGAAAGATGATACATCTTCTCCTATTAACACATACACAGGGAATATATCATTCGAAGCACTTTACGGAAATCCTTCTGCTTCCCCCATCTATTATCTGCCACTTGGTATGGTAATTGGAGTGGGTGGTGTTTTAGGGTGGTTCCTTCTTTTCAAGAGAAGAGAGAATATTTCTTCCCACTAATATATTTGACTGAAAATATATCTAAAATAAATAAATAGATTGCTATTGATGATATATATCCTATATACCTTGGATTGAGATATATAACTACGCTACATATTATAAATTTGCTAATAGCAATATAGATTAAATTAATCTATGGAGAAGTTCTTGAATATTTAATCTTTAAATATAGTAAAAGCAAAATTAGGCGTCGAATAAAATAATTATCCCAAAGTTCTATATTTAATTATGTGTATGCCTTCTATATCATGAAGATTTATTATGTGACACTTTTTATAATTAAAAGTAGCATAGACAACAGAGATGCCTAACAATCATCTTTATGATCGTGATATAGTTTCGATTAAGGATTTCTCCAAACAAGATCTAGAATTCGTCTTTAGATCGACGGACAAAATTAGCACTTTAAGACCAAACGAAAAAAGTGAACTTGGCAAAGGAAGAACCTTGGGTTATATCTTCTATGAGCCTAGTACCAGAACCAGAATGAGTTTTGAAGCTGCTATGGCATCATTAGGTGGAAGTTCTATCGGAATCTTTGATCCTAAGTCATCTTCAATTGAAAAGGGTGAGAATCTTGCTGATACTATTCGAATAATTGATCTATATTCTGATGTTATTATTTTACGACATCCGCTTGATGGTTCAAGCAGATTTGCTGGTGAATTATCAAAAAATCCAATAATAAATGCAGGAAGCGGAAGCGAAGAACACCCCACACAGGCAATGCTTGATCTTTATACCATGCTCAAAGAAAAGAAAAAAATTGATAACCTTACAATAGGAATAGTTGGAGATCTAAAGTACGGCAGAACAGTCTATTCTTTATTATATGCTTTGGCAAATTATAACGTAGAAGTTCATCTGATTTCACCCCTTATATTAGGTATTAGAAAAGAATCGATTTATGACATACGGAAAAAGTTGAAATTATATGAACATAGTCAGCTTGAAGATGTCTTGCCTAAACTTGATGTTATCTATGTTACAAGAATACAAAGAGAACGTTTTCCTGATATGCAAGAATATGAAAAAGTAAGGGGTACATATACCATTGACAAAAATACACTCGCAAAAGCAAAATCAGATGTCTCTATCATGCATCCAATGCCCAGAATGGAAGAAATTTCCCATTCTATTGATGATACAAAGAATGCAATTTACTTTAAACAGGCTGCATATGGTAAAGAATTGAGATCAGCTCTTCTTGCTCTAGTGTTAAATGAAGATCCAGTATGACAATGCTAAGTTTCAAATCGTTAATTTCGGAGATATAACAAAATTAGATGATTCAAATTCAAGTTCATGATTCATTGTATGTTTAATACACATCCCCAACCTGATTAACAGTAATAACGAAATATAAATAAAGATTAACTATAAGACAAGTTTTGATATTTGTAATTGATTTAGAAGAACAGACAGGTAAATTCAGATCGTTGCAAACAAAATTTGGATATGTAATGACTTCATCCCAGCCTTGGAACAGCTCAAAAATAATCAATAAGGAAAATTCTTTGATACGCATAGAAAGCGTTTTGATATATCGCCATATCAATGGGT
>JBEVTH010000052.1:0-13342 GCA_041156085.1 Candidatus Nitrososphaera maunauluensis | reverse complement strand
TAGCATTAGACTGATTGAGCTTTAGCGATTACCTTTGCTTAACTTAACAGGGCCCGGTTGTCTTTTGGAATTTAATTTACCTTGACACTATGTAGTCATAACAATAAGAACCCGCTGATTTAGTAAAGTCAAAGTAGAGATTGCAGAAAATATGGCACAGGAAGAAAAGTTACATCATGGTATTGAAAATTATGACAAAAGAATATTGATAAAGCTAGGCAACTAAAATAAAACTCAATGTTAATGTTCAATCCATGGAAAATGTTTATACTTTTTATAATATTTAACTAATCCACCTTCCAATAGCATACTTAGCATGAATTGTGGAACTGCTTTAGCGTGAAAAGTTTCTTTCGTTCTAATATTTTCGACAGTAAAATTGGTTATGTCTATTTTAAGCTCATCTCCCTGATGTACTTTCCCTTTTATTTCTGGTACTTCAAGAGCTGGTAATCCAATGCTAAAGGCGTTCCTATAGAAAATGCGAGCAAAACTTTCAGCTATAACTGCAGAAATTCCTGCGTATTTTAAGGCTACTGGAGCCTGTTCTCTACTAGAGCCTCCTCCAAAGTTTTTACCTGCTACTATCATATCACCATTCGAAATTTTCTTATGAAAATCAGGATCAAAACCATACATAGCATATTTTGCCATTTCATAAGGATCGTTAGTCCTGCTCTTGAATCTAAAAGGTATGATTATGTCTGTATTGATATTATCTCCAAACACCCAAGCCTTTCCTTTTAAAATATCCCCAATTACAATCGGCTGCTCGCTCATTCATCAGTTCCTCTTTAGAGACAAATAATGTAGGATCTGCACTTATTAAGGATTGTTGGCTTGGCGGCAAGCAAAAAGAATTGAACTTATAAGATGGTAACAGTGGAGAAGCATAAATTACTGGATTTCTTAATGAAACAAAAGAATTGTCAAGGAGACGATCACCACGAGTTCGATGAAATACAAAAAATTCTGATGTAATTTATATTCACTATAGTAGTATTGTTAACAGCAGCATTTCTTAGCATACAATTGCTTGCGCTGCGCCAACCACTCTTCCATATTTTGAGTCAATTAGTCGTGCGAGCTTTCTGGACGGGCTTTTATAGTGATGGCTTCCATTAGCTGAAGCGCTGCCAGCCCAACCATTTAACATCATATCGAAATTACCGAGAATAATTAGCTTCTCCTTTGACCTAGAAATTGCAACGTTAAGATCCTGTAATGTTCCTGCAGCACCTACATTTCTTTCAGGATTATTTCTAGTTAAAGAAAAAAGAACAATGTCAGCTTGAGTCCCTAATGCGCCTGTTGTAGTAGTTACTTTGATATTTGTGTGTCCCATTCTTTGCAGATATGTTCTAATCGTAAGTTTTTGGGCTGAGAATCTGGTAATAACAGCAATAGATTTGTTACGTGTTACTTGAATTAAATGACTACAGATCCTTGCACAGGCTTTAGCTTCTATATCGTTTGCCCAAGATGATGGACCTATAGGCTGCTCGTTACCATTAATATCAACCCACGTTGTGACTTCATCAGGTTGAATAATTTCGCGAAATTCCAAATCAGGTGAACAGTCTAATACTAACCTTCTTGAGCCTATTTCTGGATCAGATCTTAATCCGTCGTATTCCGCGAATTCATTAACTAGTCCAGATAGTCGATCAGGAAGACGGTGTGAAATACGTAATGTATCCCAAGTGGATTTGTTTATTACCCATTCAATTGCGCTGTAATCCACCCTCACCGGACTAATTGGTCTTGATTGCTTTGGATCTCCTACTACTGTAGCAACGGTTCCACATTGTGATATCAACTCCATTAAATCGCTGATTTTATAATGGGTTTGTGTAACACTGTTAGTAGCATATTTGCTCTTGTATTGTTGTGTTATTGTGTTATTGACACCAAACCATAATGGCCACAGTAAATGCTCTAACCTTTCAACACCAGCTTCATCGATAATCATATTATCGAACCTCATCATAGAAGGCAATTTTTTGAGTGATAAGTTTGTAGATACTATAATGCTCTTCCTTTCAATCTCGTTAGCAGATCTGCTGAATGGGATTGGTATCGATGGATCTACACCAGTTGGGTTACCTGTTCTGAGACATAGACTCTTTGCTACTTTTGAACCTAGCATACCACAGAGCTCCATACAAAACTCGTTTGCAGCAGCATTAGTATAGGCTACAAGCAGAACTCTATTAGCAAGGCCTTCAGCTATCATCTTTATAGCCAATGCACTACCCACGGTTGTCTTGCCGCAACCTGGCGGCCCTACTACTGCTGCGATGTCTCTAGTATGTGCGCGCCAGTTTAATACCCTGAGCTGCTCTGAATCAAAACCTAGATTCATTTCAATTACCGATATACTATGGGGGCAGCATTATGTCGGCAGCTAATCTATGGAATTTATTCATTGGTTCAAGCACCCTACGCGTAAGATTGATTTCATCCGGTATGATTATGATTGGAAGATTGGAAAGCTGTGTTTTGGCACGTTCAGCGATTGTATTTCCGTCGAGATCTATTACCAATCTTGTATCATCTACTTCTCTTACAAACCCTTTTTCATTTACACATGCGAGAAGGGGAATACCTCCATCTTCTTTACCAATTATTCTGACAATTTTTCGTGGTTCTAATAGCGTTAGCTTTGCATCATTGTCATACTTTTTTACAAGGGTGATTGAATTAGCATTAATCGAATGCACTCTGTATCCAAAATGAATGATGCCAGTTATTTTGAGTTGTTGTAACGCATCAACTTCCCCTAATTTATCAATTAGGGTGTTAATCACAAACTTGTGTTTGTGTGTTTCAGCACGTTCGTCTAAAACAAGGTAGCGTCTTTTTAATAGCAAACGCCTAATGTTGGCATAATCGACAGGCAAATTTCCCTGAAGTGCTTGTTTGGAGTCTTCCCTGTAAAAGCGGCAATCAAAGCTAGATTCACCATCTCTATCACATACTGGACAGAAGGCTGGCTTCTGTGCATGTGGTCTACCACCGCATAGAATCTCATATGCAAATTTTCTATCGGTCTTGACCTTGTTAATCCACTCATCATTTAATGGAAAACGTGGAAAATAAGCTCCTTCGTAGTATACTACTGAACCGAATAAATATTTGCTCCAGTTATTCTCATCTCCAGTATGTCGATAATTAGCTAGGAGAAGGTTTGCAACTAGCTGCCAACGATCTATTCCACTACCTGAAGATTTGTTTATATCGTTTGTTTTCCAATCGACTAAAGCATACTTACTATCGCTAAATTCAAAAATAGCATCAATTCTTCCTTCTTGATGTTCTTTTACATTGGTGATGGTGATCTCTGTGACTGCGCGTTTAGGTCGTTCGTATTTTTTCATTATACGTTTTGCGAGACCGATCAAAAGCCCGTGGAAACGATCTTGGACTTCATAATCAAATGTTTTTAAAATAGGAGGTTTCCCTTCTATTGTAGCTTTTTCTTTTGCGTTGGACAACCCCATTTCTACAATACCTTCTGAATCTCTATCTATCGTCTTTGCAATCTGTTCAAAGTCTGCTTGTGTGTTACCCTGCTGCCAATTATCCAGAATCGTTGTTGGTGAAGCTAAGCTAATTATATCATGAACCGTATTTGCAACTAGGTAATCTCGCTCTCTTCCAACTACCCCAAATGGGTAACCCATTTTGAATAAATAAGGACAAACACATGTAGTAGCTATTTCTTTAGATTGCACTAGATGAGTCTTGCTTGTATGCGAAATTGTTTTGTATAGATCTCTAACCATCAGATTACCCAATAGCAAACCTCCTTTGTCTTCGGTCTGATGAACATTGATTTAATGACAGTTTAAACCTCGATCCATCTGAGAGAAATGCGCATGACTGTATATCCATATTGTTGAACAATATGATGTCCATGTTTATTAATCTTGTGCAAGATGCGCAATATTAAGCATAAATAATATTATCATTTTTGTGCCAGCTCCCGGGTTTGCAAAAAACGTCCTTTAAGATCAAAGTCAAACGACTAACTGTAATTGTTTCTGGTCAATGTAGATAGAATAGGTAACGATGTCTGATACTGACAAGTGCTGAGGTTGAATCGACGATTATTGGGTTTAGGTAGATTTCTTAGAAGATCTCACATGTAAAAATAATGATTAAAAGATAGTTTACTTCTTTTACTGCTATATGCAAAGAAATGATAATAATAACAACAAAAGGAAAATCCCAAATTCGGTAGAGATAGTTGATGTTCCTCCTTTCTCAGACTATAAGACTCCTAAAGCAGAGGATGTATTTGGTACAACTAAATTAAGTAAAGAAGAATTGCACCGTTTATTTCAAGGTAGGAATCTAGCTTTTGTGGCGACGTTGTCAAAAGATGGTTCTCCGCATGTAACTCCAGTATGGATAGAGATGGTTAACGATTTGATCTTAATAAATACTTTTGAAACTTCAGCGAAGAATAAGCATATAAACATTGATAACAGGATAGCGCTATCTATAGTTGAACAGAACAATCCATACACTATGGTGTCAATAAAAGGAAAAGTAGTAGAACAGACGACCAAAGGAGCAGATGAGCATCTCAAAAGCCTTGCTAAAAAGTACCTTGGAATCGGAAAATACTACTACCGAAAACCAAATCATAAGCGAATTATAATAAAGATTAAGCCAGAAAGGATAATGGGACTATCGATCCATCCTGCTTTTTATTTTCTTGCATATTCCCCATGGAATAAATAAAATACGCCTTCTATCGGAGCCTGCAGATAATGGGTCTATTTGAATCTCATTATTTCGTTGAGATAGATTTGGTATCTTTTTTGAAACTCTTTCCCATATAGCGCTATGTATGCTTCCGCGTTAGCGGGTTGAACTGCTAATGCCAATAATGCCAAGAGCTGCCGCACATCTTTGTCGTCACTTAATGGAGTATAGACAATTGCCGATAATAAGAGGTTTATTTGGTTACTTAAACCTAGAATTTGAAAAGCATGTTCTAGAAATAGTTTTGCATCAAGATAGTCTCCTTCTAGAGCCGCCAAACAGAAATCAAACAATAAATATTGTGCTGAATATGGTAATTTATGTAGATTATCCAATCTTCCTGCCAGCGTTAATTCCTCAATCAAACTGGTTTGCTTAATGAATGTAATTAAAAGATTTACAATATCTCTAAAGCTAATAGTTTCCTTGTTTATTCCTAACCTCTCTGCAACTACCTTATTATTTTTAAGAGGGACCTTAGCGTCAATTCTTGTCTCAAGCTTGTTATTAATGGGAATACTCTCGACTAACTGCAAAATATCGGAAATATCTAGTGAGCCTTTACTCATTATATAAAATTAAGATTGATCCTACATTTAGGTTGTTATTATTCTAACTCATATTAACCAAGCCTCGTTGTCAGGATGAACTCAGGTATTCTTGTTATTTGCCCCTCGAGATAACATATACCCAAAAACCATCGCCTTTGAAACAAGCTTGGATCATTAATCTCTTCAGCAGTAGGCATGATATGGTCAATTCTAAAATACATATTGGTGATCTGAGAACACATGACCATAAATTTATGATACTTTAAAGTCACTTAAATAACGCATTCGACATAGATCCTATGTTTTATGCTGCCGTCGCCAACAATGTCGTCATTAATCCTCGCAGGGAATGCTTATAGCAACTTTGTCAACACGATAAAGAGCGAAGCGAACAGTGAAAACTTGTTCAATATGTCTACGGCCTCAAACGATACCTTCTTCATCTCAACCTTTCAAATGTCAACGACCTTCTAACCTTCGACCAAAAGACAATCCAGACTCAATTAATAAATTATATACTCATGCTGAGGAATGAAAGAAAAATATCCGCCACTACAATTGGACTTTATGTCGCCGCAGTCATACACTTCTTCATCTTCATGCAATGAACGACATCATCGTTAACAGGAAAAAAATCGGTATGTAGATCGGTGAGTTAAAAGGTCAAAGTCAACAGCAATTACAAGAACAACCACAGAACCAACAGCAACAACAGAACCAGCAACTTACTAAAGGTAATGGAACAAAAGCAAATACCGATTATCCTATCGACATACATACATATCTGATATGTAGGACGTGGATTAAAATAGAAGACATTTTACATTATTCACTGTACCAATACATAACATGCATTAATTCAGGTTACATATTATCATCTTCTGAATTAATGTATTTTATGGCTAAGTAAGTGTGTGTCCTGAATAATGTGATTAAGTTCACATTGATGATGCTGAAACGTACCACTTAATAGGAATATTATAGTAGTAGCCTATTATAGTAATGGTACAGAAACATATCGTAATATCTATGATTGCACCCATAGCGGTAGCGGGGATTCTGATTATGACTATATTGGATGCAACTGCAAATGCACAGGAGAGTAACAATACTGGAAATCCACAGCAGCCTGTAGTCGGTTGTGGTCCTGGTACTGACAATTCCACATGCAGTACAACTCCTAATCAACAACAACCACCGGCAGCACCAACAACAGCAGGTTGTGGTCCTGGTACTGATAATTCAACATGCAAAGCTATAACCCCTAGCCTACAGCCAACCAATATGACAAAGCCTACTAACATTACCGGAAATGTGAGTTCGGATCTCGTCAACACCATCCTGTCCATGCACAACAGCGAGCGCGCTGCCGTAGGTGTTCCGCCGCTCGTGTGGAGCGACGATCTCGCTGCCCAAGCCAAGACTTGGGCTGAGCATCTGGCGGCGACAGGCCAGTTCGGTCACGACCCCAACAGAGGCAACGTCGGTGAGAATATTGCAGGTTATAATACGGACGTTGGCCAAGGTGTGCAGCTATGGATCAACGAAAAGAAGGATTATCAAGGTGGCGTATTGACACCGGAGAATTGGTCTCCGAGCGGTCATTACACGCAGATGGTCTGGCGGGGCACGACACAGGTCGGTTGTGGGACCGCACCCCCCAATGGTCAGCCATCCCCCGCTGGTCTTGCATTCAGCATTCTGGTGTGCCGCTACAGCCCACCGGGCAACACCATGGGGCAGAAGCCGTATTAGGAGAACCTCTTTCCTGTTTGAGGAAGACAAAATGCCTACTATGTAATAACAATGTAACAAGTTGACGCCTCTAGTTCCGTAAACTAGTCAGTCAGTTACTTTACCTTGAAGGATTCAAGCCTCTAATCTACAAATATTGCAGATCGTTAGGGTGATCCATGGATTATAGAGACTATATGAGAAGGATAGAGGACAAGATTGGGAAAGCAAATGCAGCAGACAGGATTGAGGAAGACCTTTGGTGGAATATAGTACTAAAGGAATTGAACAATATATCAAGCGACTGTGCTAACAAATGGAGAAAGAGACGCAGTGTAAATGGGATAAGGGCTCCTACATTTTAGGTCTAAATGAAGCGCCTCCAACTCGACTTTTGGCTTTAGAAATCGCATTAGCTTCTTGGATAGGCAGGATAATGCATGAGAAACATGGAAGTGGCAATAAATTATTCTCTTCAGATGATTGTTGGAAAAGAATAGAAGAGGCGTACAAGTATGGTGTGAGCTTGTGCATCAACGAGTGACTGAGCTAAAACATCCAGACCACGTATACTAATGCATATAGTATAGAAATACATACGGGTTGCTTCAATTAGTCCATATGGAAATAGGGATAGATCACGCTAAAAAGAGTTTGGAGGAAGGAGACTGGGCGCCGGATTTCAGTTTAACTGATTTAAAAGGAAACACAATTAAGTTGTCAGATTTTCGGGGTAAGAAAAATGTTGTGGTGTATTTTTACCCAAAAGACTTCACTCCTGGATGCACACTCGAGGCGACTGAATTTGCAAAAGACTACGATAGGTTTGAGCACAATGGCATTGAGATTATAGGCATCAGCCCGGATAGTGCCCAGTCACACCTGCGATTTAGAGAGAAGATAGGAATTCCTTATTTGCTTGCTACAGACACACAGAACGAGATTTCAAAAAAATACGCAGTATACGGTCCTAAGCGATTCATGGGCAAAGATTATGTTGGGTTAATTAGATCAACTTTCTTGGTAAACAAAGACGGAAAAATATTCAAAATATTCATGAAGGTCAAACCAAACGGGCACAGTGACGAGGTTTTTGAAGCATTCAGGTAGTCAAGACGAAATTTTGTCATGGTAAAAGAGTCACAAAATGTCAAAACCTGCAGTTAAATATGATTAGTATGGATAAGACCTTTTAAGAAGATATCAATCGCGATGTAGACTCGTTGATTCACGGATTAATGCCGATTAATGGCATTGTAACTAACTATATTAATCGATGATGGCGCTAATCAAGGCCATGATGAGTCATAGGAGTAGCCGCATAGTGGTTAACTGGGGGAAAAACGCTTTATGGCCTTAGATTTATTTCCTATTTTAACTTCGAAATGTTTATTGACGCCAATTTTTTTCTTACTCCCTGTTTCTGCAATATTAAAGCCGATGGGCTCGCCGGTATCATAATCGTTGACATTTCTGGATAATCCTAGAGATCTAAGTTCATTATCATTGGACTCCTTGGACTGTTTCTTTGACATAGATAATAATTCATTATCGGAGACTGATTTATTTGTACTGCAGAATAGGCGTGTTAATCCATTTTATATCTTATGGGGTTCCTGTCAACACTCATTGCAACTATTTTTGTTTCCACAAACTGAAGATCAATAACTCGGCCTTACTTACGGTTCCATAGCAGTATTTTAGCATAGGCTAGGACTATAGGCAGGATAAAATGATAAGGTTGAAGAAAAGATGCACAAATCATATATATCAAGAAACTGCAAAAACCGATGTCATAACGATCATGAAGAATGGGATCATGCTTAGTATTAGATTAAAAAATGGTACTACTACTTATCGCGTCCAGTCTACTAAATCCATTGCAACTAGGGTAATTCCTGTCAGCTAAGTCGTAAAAATTTGACTATTGCTATTTTATTGATGAAACTGATGGCATTTGTTGGTGATCGGAATTTGAGTTGTATAAATGTTAACGATATTATTAAAAGAGTAAGTGAGCTTCCTGCCAATTTGCGTTTCGTTAACAACAATTGTTTGGTAGACTACTTCAAAGAGCGTTTTAAAGAGACACAAAAATATGATAGCTTTTTTGTAAAAATGAACGGTGAACGATTGGAAGAAATATGGGGAATGTACGGCAGAAACCTAGAAGTTAACAAGTATGTATACAGAATAAGCATAGTAACTGCCAGATGATTTAAGGGCTGGATATCTGCTGCCTATTAACCCTCTTTATCAAGTAGACTTAGGATACCGATTCGACACAGAATCGTATCCTTGTTTGTGGACAACAGCATAAGAAAAAGTTGTTCTCCTCCTGTCTTCTTGTATTTCGAATTGTTTTGAATATTCATTACTATAAATCGTGTTTCGATTGAAATCTTGTAGAACTACATAAATGATGATTCATATACAAGTTCGTGAAGAGATAAAAGGATGTTAGCATGAGCGACGTTATCAAGACTAGCCAGTCGATGGCAAACAACTTGGCAGTTGTAACGCTACATGATGCCGCGCCTTCTTTCTCAAAAAGGATATTCGAATTTACAGATGCATTTGAAAATTTGGGAATTAATTTCAATATTGCCGTTGTTCCATTTTTTCATCATAAAGAAGATCTTTCTGAGTTCCCAGAATTCGTTGATAAACTCAAGTCTTACAAACGATGTGAAATGGTGTTGCATGGACTTTATCATGAAGACAGAAATGGTCAGATGGATGATTTTCATACGAAGAAAAAATCAACTACAGAAGAAGAAATAAGAGCAGCACTAAATATATTTGAACAGGTTCGAATAAAGACTAGTGTGTTTGTGCCACCGCAATGGAAACTAAGCAGTGGTGCTATTGATGTGTTGGAGCAGTTAAGATTTGTTTTAGCAGAAATGCAGGAGGAATTCTTACTGCTTTCACAGAAACCATTTAGGAAAATAAAAGTTCCAAAGGTTTTAAGTTGGGACTTGACCGGACATCCAGATCAGAATGTTGTGAGGATCGGCACAGAGGAAAGACGTTTCGAATTACTAGATGACGCAAAAGGACGGAAAATGATCAGAATTGCTCCACATCCACGCGACCCGCACTCGGCATTCAAAGGACAAATAGATATGATACGTGAATTAAAAGATCAAGGTTATACTATTGCTCAATATAACGAACTAATACCGAAATTGCTGGATGCTCCATATACTGTTATTTGACAGTTATAAGTGAGCAAAAATGGTTTTCTTAATATTGACTTGTGAAGCTATAAAATTGAAAGTATTTTGATTATACAAAGTTTAGTTTAGTGCTCGCGAACAGGCTTCTTGATAGAATCATAATCGATAGAATTATTTAGATGGTAAGACTCGATTTGCAGAAATACAATATAAGACTAGTAAATTTGGAGAAAATATTGTTAAATTTGATATAAATCAGGTTGCATCTAATTGTAAGACAGGTACGATTAAAATAAGGAAATTCAAATCAAAGGATATTGATTTACTACAGATACACATTATTTTGACTAATACGGCTGAGATTTGTAATTCTCTTCTACATCTATACTATTAATAGGATAGAGGATGGGTTAAGAGCGATAATGTCTCGGTATAGATGTCCTAGCTGCAACTCCTTCAACTCAGTCAATATAGACAAAATTTTCGATGGACGATTATTGTTCAGCTGTTCAAAATGTAGTATATGTGCATTAGTCCCGAAAGAAAATAATTCCGACGGTCCTGATCATGCATATCTTGAATTCCTAAACATGTATGACAATGGGAGAATTGTCAAAAGTGATGATTTGAAGGCAATAATGCAGCAGGAACAAATCCTAAGGCCCACTTCAGAAATCAAGAGACTACTGAGAAAAAATAAAGAAGGAACAACCAACAAGTTGCTCAAGGAAGTATTGTTTTCTGACCGAGATTATGTAGTAGAATATAGAGTAATCCAAGATTCAGAAAGTAAACTAGGAAGTCCAGTTAACGATCTTCCTGTAGACGACAGTATTATCTCCATATTGTCGAGAAAAGGCATCGAGCGCATTTATGAATTCCAGGAAAAATCTATCGAGAGAATTCTGTTCGGAATAGACACAGTTATAGTAGCACCAACAGCATCAGGTAAAACTGAAGCATTCTGCATTCCAATACTACAAAAGATTTCCGAACATTGGCATTCCTCACATTTTCACACTAATCGAATAACAGGAACAATAAGAAATCACGTATCTGCAATATTCTTGTACCCTACTAAAGCATTATCAAGAGATCAACTTCCAAAAATAAGAGAATTTGCAGAAAGTTTAGGGATAAGTGTTGGCATATTTGATGGAGACACACCACTAGATGAAAAAGATAGGATACTATCAGCTCCTCCTGAAATAATTATTACAAATTTCGATGTTATTCATTACCATCTTTGGCACAAAACAAATTTTTCATATTTACTTAGAACTTGTCAATTTTTGATAGTCGATGAAGCTCATACATATACAGGAGTATTCGGAGCAAATGTTCACTATATTGTAAAGAGGCTTGAAAGGTTATGTAAGAATAAATTGCAAATAATAGCTGCCTCGGCAACACTACCAAACGCTGGTAAATTCTGTGGGATGCTTTTTGGGAGAGAATTTGAGGTTATCCAAGGTGAAGGCAGAAAGGGAAAGATTAATTTTGTAATGTTATTTCCATCTTTACGTTCCCATAGATCACTTGTTATGGATCTAGTTAAACGAACTACTGAAGGAGGACATAAAACAATTGCATTTAACAATTCCCATTTTGGTTCAGAACTTTTATCTTTTTATTTGTCTAGACAAGGTGTAAAAAATAAAGTGCATAGAGCTGGACTTTTACCTTCTGCGCGGAAACTAGTTGAGCAATCATTTAAGCAGGGCGAGATAGTGGCAATTTCTGCAACACCAACATTAGAGCTCGGAATTGATATTGGTGACGTTGATGCCATTGTATCCGGGATCGTACCAATCAACAGATTGACACAAAGATTTGGAAGAGCCGCAAGACGTGGGCAGGAGGGTTACACTTTTTTAGCACTAGGGAATGATCCTATCAGTCAATATTACAGATCACATCCTGATGATTACTTTGCAGACCAAGAGCAAGTATTTACTGACCCTTCAAATCCCTTTGTACAGGAATACCAAATCCTTGCAATGACTTGTGATAAGCCGATTTCCAAATCTGAGTTAAAGAGTATTGAACATCACGGTACTGTAAATAATACTATCCAAAAACTGCTTGCAAAAGGTCTGATCGGATTATCCGGTGACGAAAAGCTTTTTTTACCTAACTTTAGGAAAGCTTACGAGATTCTAAACAACTACAGCATCAGAGGGATTGGAGATACAGTCGAGATATTATTCAATAAGAAAATAATCGGACAACGTTCACTACCACAAGCAATTGAAGAGCTTCATGAAAATGCAATATATTTTCTAGCCGGAAAGAGATATCAAGTAAAGAAATTGCATTATGACGTTAAGCATACGGAACAACCATATTATGCAGAGCTTATGTCTGTTCCTGCTGATTACCCATATTATACGAGGGCGATGGTCGACGATTGGCCAAGTATTATTGATGTCTATGAACAAATGGTAGTATTAGGAATACAAGTAAAATACTGTTCTTTAAAGATTCAGAAGAGAGTCGTCGGATATACCAATATTGAAATCGGACACGAAGTCACACAAGGAAAGAAGGTCATGCTCTCAGAACCTATTGAATTTGAATTTGTTACAAAGGGATTTGTATTCAGAGCACCTAAACCGATAGACATTCTCAAAGATGCAAAAGATGCAGATTATGTCGAAATGAGTGGCTACCATGCTTCGGAGCATGTACTGATAGAGGGTAGTACTATGATAACAGGAGGTGCATCACAAGATATGGGAGGAATATCTCTTGGTTCTTCAGGCCTAATTTTCATCCATGATGGTAGTATTGGTGGAAACGGAGCAAGTAAGGCCCTGTATGAGAGGTTTGAAGCTGCGATAAGAAGAGGGTTAAGAATACTAATGGAGTGTCCTTGTAAAAGCGAAAGCGGTTGCCCCCGGTGTACATACTCTTATAGATGTGGAAACAATAACGAGCATTTGCATAAGAATGCAGCTGTAGAAATCTTAAATAAAGCAGTATCAGGACAACAAACGGAAGTCAATCAAGACATTCAAGCCGATCGCGCTTTTGTTTAGTAGTATCATAAGATATATGAAACAGTCAAACTCAGAAGAGTATTAATTCAAATTTACC
>JBEVTH010000051.1:0-13378 GCA_041156085.1 Candidatus Nitrososphaera maunauluensis | reverse complement strand
GGTTCAACAAGATTGATTTCATCTCCATAATTAGGACCATTTTCTGTGTCCCATAGTTTTTTGGTTATAGGATCAAAATCAATACCAAAGCTATTTCTTATACCATAAGCATAGTAAAGATTTAGAGGATATGTATTTCCTAGAGGACTATTTGATAGAGGCTTCCCATCTTGTGTTGCTCTGATTATGCCACTGGTCAGGTCTGGTGGTCCCCCAGAAGCTATATTTTGAGATTGAGTTCTATGATATAGAAGATCGCCAATAACTGCATACACATTGTTATCCGGCCCTATTACTACTTTTCCACCATCATGAAATGGACCAGGGGTTGCTGGAAGACTTAGAATGAGTTTAGGATTTATTAATTTATCATCTACTAACTCATATCTGTAGACACGGTTTCCTAAAGGTGCTTCACTACTATTGTTGCCTTTTTCAATATAGTAAAGAAATACAAATGTAGAAGAACTAGTATTAGGGTTGGTAGTAGCTGCAGTAGCAGCTCCGTTTTCTGCTGTTGAATGTTTTGTAATAGCAATCCCTAACATTCCCCTTTCTCCCTCTGTAGCAACATTTACTTGCAATACTGGTTGTGCAAGAATTTTACCATTTACAATCCTTTGAACTGTTCCATGGTCTTTTTCTAATACTAAAATATCATTTGCGGCTAAAAATTCCATGCTAGTAGGAGATCTCAATCCTTTGAATACTGTCTCTACCTTAAGATTAGGATTGTTCACAACCATTGGTGCTCCCCCTCCTCCTGCGATGGAGAGCTGAGGATAGACATAATGAACAAAATAATAGCCAACAAGAACTATAGTAATAGCCATCAATGTCAAAAATATGTATTTTCGATTATTACTACTAGTTGACATGTCTTGTATGCACATAAATCTTCCTCATTCTTTTATGTTTTACAGTGACCGATCTAATAATATTCAATATGAAGGTATTTCGCTGATAGGTTAGTTGCAAATAACAATTATCGACTGATGTATTTTATTTTATTAGAGTCTGTAACTATAGCATCTACCTATATTAAACGGATGTTGTTTCAACTGGTCAACCTATAAAAACCATGAACAAAATATCTTCATCTTCTATGACATATATTATCACATGACAGAATATGATAGGCCATTAGTCCACCTCTTTGTAGATTCTTTATCATAGCTTCCAAATTGCTGCAGAAAAAATGATAGATGTAAACACTATACTTAGTCCTGCAATTAAAAGAAACCAGCTATATTCAATTAATCTTGCTTTATTATTGTTCTGCTGCTCTTTCGATTTAACAGGATGTACTACATAATGTTAACTGAAGCAAATCTGCACGATCTATTTGAACTTAATTTTGTAAAGTCTGAATTTGAACTTCATAGATTCAGAATAGATACTCTCTATATAAGAGGCCGATAAAAGAAGAAGAATGATATGATCTCAGAACACTGGGAATAATGATACCATATATTGAAGATACGACCTGCAGCGAAAGTCGATAAAGAAGGCGCTTTGAAATTCTGTATTGATACATTTGAATGGGGAGACTATATAGACCAGGTATGGGACTTGTGGTATTCTGCTCAAGACGCTGGACTTTTACTGGTAGCTGAAGAGGAGGAGGAAGAAGAAGAATATAATCTACACAATAAAAAAAAGTCATCAACGGTAGTAATAGCACTCTCCCATGTATTTTTGTGTCCTAATAATAAAAATGAGGTTTGGTTAGAAGGCATTAGAGTTCATCCCAATTACAGAAGAAGAGGTGTTGCAACACAGTTATTAAACAGAATGATATCATATGGCCAGGAACAAGGAGCAAAAGAAGCATATGCAATGGTTGCAGAAAATAATATTGCATCACAATTAATGATGGAAAGTAACGGTTTTGCTGTAATATCAAAATGGAGTTATTATAGTACTGACAAAATTCCCAAAAAAGTGGATAAAGTTAAACTAAGATGTAAAGTTGCAACTATTAAAGATACTGAAATGATACGCAATTACCTAAGACAATCAGAAGTCTATAAATCATCAGGAAAAACATACGTCAACTCATGGCGGTGGTGCTCTCTAGATCTATATTCTAACACTTTAACTGATCTAATCAAGAATGATAAAGTAGTACTAATAAAAGGAAATGATGATGATCAGATTGAAGGATTAGCTATTATTAATAAGGAAAACAACAAGGATAATAACAGCAACAATAATATCTTTCAGATAGTTTATGTAGACGCTTCCAGTGCATTAGCATTAAAAGACATCATGAGCTTCGCCATAAATTTGATACACAGCTGCAAAGAAGATGTGATATATGACAGAATACAAGTTTACAGCCCTCAAACAACAAGATATGTTTCAAAGGTTATAGAAGAGGTTGTAGGAATAGAAGAAGAAAGGTCAAAAGAACAATTTTTATTGTACAAAAGAGAAATATCTAGCATACCATTATCATAAAAGAAATTGTTCCCTAAAATGGTATCTAGTGCATCTTTCGAATGTTAATTTTAATTCTATTCTACTTTTTTGTGTTTGATAAACAGAAAAGACATATAATGTTAAAATCATCAATTCATATCAATTTCGACGGGTCCGCTTATCACACGGGTTCATATACTTCCTCTTGGAGTTACACAGTTTTGATTTGATAGGGACAGGAGATCAGGTGAGGAGATAGCCTTCATTAACTTGTTGAAGTTTTATTGCTTCCTGTAACTTTCATATGCATCTGCTTGAAGCAGGTATTCACGACGCATAAATGTACCTAACCTTCTTCTGACATCTTATCAAGATATTATTATGATCTTCCTTAGTCGAGCAAACGTTCAATTAATTTTATATGTTATACTGGAGTACCATCTTAATAATCCCGTTTCTGTGCGGGTAATTCTAGAATCTTATGGATGATATTATTATGATCAGCTTGCACTTCTGTTGATATATATAGAAGATGTTTTTGTCCTAATGGCATGGTAATTCGTTTGACTTTTTCATATTCAGCAAGCACATATTTTCCTCTACCTATCTTTGGTGCAAGTCTGCTTCGTGTCTTCCATGCATCTATAGCCATTTTCAAAGACTTTTTGCTTTCTTCTGGCGAAAGCAAGTTCTCTACACTCTCGCGATAATCAGAGTACATTATTTTGCCAATAATATCACATATCGTAATTAACCTAATATTTGGATCCATACTCATGATTTGTTCATAGATGCGTTTATAGTCATGCCATTTATGATGAGCGAGTTTCGGCTGATGGTCTTGTTCTCTGCATCTATCAGAGCAGTAAGTCTTTCCACAACAAGAACATTCTATAAGGTAATCTTGGGATTTCTTTAGACATACTACACAAGTGGTGCTCATGTCCATAGATATTCTATATGCAGGAAGTACAATAAATCAGTTTATCCATATTTTAAATGCATGCACGTGATTGTATTCAAAGCGGTGCATTGTTATCTGCAGACACCATTCCAAGAAGGTAAGATGATGCTAAAATCCTTTACCATAGGATGCACAATATGTTATTCATCTTTTCTATGTGTTGTAAGCAAAGAAATTAGATATGGACAGATTTTGAATATTCATATAACAGCAACGATGAAAAGTTGTAATGACTAGCAAAAATATAAGACTATTAGCCGTTGCAATACCGCTTGTAGTAGTTGTTACCGCAGTACTCTTGTATAGATTGGTACCTACGGCAGTTGCTTCTTCTTCACAATGTCTTTCAAAAGATACCACCATTATAGTGGATGTATATAGTGGAATGACAAGAACTATACATTTCAAGGCTAATCAGACTTCAAATACAGTACAGGGGATTAGTGTAGTTTTGAAGTGTTAATATGTAAATGAAACAGTAGCTTTGGTTCATATTTATGCTAATCCTCGAGCTTTTTGGAAAACCATTGATTCATGAATGCTTATTTGATGCAACGATCGAAGTATCAATATTATTTGACATATACTTCCAAATTCCACTTAACCGCTATGCGTTTGAATATAGTCATGATACATTAGATCAGCGTATAAAATTCTTGCTTCTTTCATAAATTTCAGGTCTTAAAATAGATGTTCTAATAATTCTGATCTTTCCAGCTTTCTTTTTCTTCATTAGTTCAAGTCGAAATTGCAAAAAGTATCTCCTGATCGGCCGTCAAATCTTATGCACCTTATTGTCATCATCTCTTTTATAATTTCTTTTAGATGACAAATCCTTGGGCAATATGTAGAGCTAATGCAAAGAAATACGGATGGAGTAAGAAGAAAACAGAAAAATGTGTTTTAAAAATCAAAAAGAGGTCACATAGATAAGATAGTTTAGAAACTTTATCACTATCGTTTCCTCGTTTTTGTACAAAGTTTTATAAAGATTAGATCCTTTATATGTCACATAATATCCTCTTCTCAATATACAAGAAGATTTTTTCATCTGAAAAATACCCCACCTACCCCCCGTGGGGTACACCCATGACATGTAGAATTTCTGTATATTATTTATACTATCCAAGTATATTGTATATTGTAGATGAGTACAGAAGATAGAAGAGTAGTGGGGTTCAAAGTAACAATTTACGAGTTTAATATTCTGCAATCATATGCAAATGAAATGTACAATTTCCAAGTTCAGGATCCTCAAACCAATTCAGTACGTAGGATGATAGAGGAACCAAGAGTCGGCCTATTGATAAGAGGCTTCATTTGCATATATCAGACAATTCAACTTAGGCATGATATATGCACAGATAGAAAGATAACCAGCCGAGGCTTTATGCAGTTGTGGTCATTTTAGCAAGTCAACAAAGGTGAGATAAGATCATAAACACTCTTTAAAAATCATAGTCAGTGCAACACTCAATCACTGGATAATACGTAAAACGTAAAATCACCTTGAATTTGTATCAGTGTTGTACGCATTAACAAAAACCTATCTATCGCTGATTATTGGCAAACTAAATGAAAATGTAGCTCCATTGCCATCAGTGTTGTTTTGGGCCCAAATTTCGCCACCATGAGCTTCTATAATGCCTTTAGAAATAAACAACCCTAGTCCTGATCCTGTATGAGATTTAGTAGCAAACTTTGTAAATAATCTATCTTGTATATCAGGATCAATACCTGTACCTGTGTCTTTTATGCTAATGACAACTTCACTGTCATTGTCATTATTTTCTTTTTTGTTACGTTCTTTAGACTTTACCGTTGTAGATATGAGTATAGTATTATTACTCTTATCATCTCTTTTCTCTGTAAATTTGATAGCGTTACTGAGCAGGTTTGATATAACTTCGTAAGTCCTGATCTTATCTGCTTCTACAATTATAGGACGTACTGGATCAGCAGCAGCTACAATTATTTTGATAATATGATCTTCTTTTGATTTCTTTATGTCATTTACAATATCTTTTATCTTTTCATTGATGTTAAACTTCTCTTTATGTAGCTTTAAGGTTTGACTCTCAATTCTTGAAACATCTAGTATGCCTGTAGTGAGCTTCTGAAGCCTTGTAGCGCTTCTAGATAGTGCTTGTATCATTTCGTCTCTTTTTTCAGGATGACTTGCGATCAGATCAGCATATCCTAAAATAGATTGGGTCGGCGTTCGTAGTTCGTGTGCTGCAATATTAATGAACTCCTTTTGCATTTTATTGTGTAATTTCAAATGTTCATATAGCTCATTTAGTTTTTGATATAATTCTGATTGCTTCCAGAGACTTTCAAATATAGAAACATAAGACAAAACAACTGACTTACTATTAGAGTATGTTGCCACTCCCACTGCCTCATAAGAATCATCCTTTGTATCGTCTTTCAACTCCCAAATCATGGCTTCTTTTCTATCGTTAATTATTATCGTAATTCTGGTCTCCAAACTCTTATCGACGGTTCTAATCTCTAGTTGCTTCTGTTGCTTTTGGTCATAAGCAGAAGATATCTCCTGCATTGTTTGATTAATTTGCTCATCAAAAGGAACAAGTATTCTAACGTTTACAGCGTGTTCTGCTACTGCTTCTCTTAAAATATCAATTCCACCCATATGCACCTGGCGACGAAAAGTATTGGCTGTAGAAAGCAATACTAGCACTTCTTTTTCTGCTGACTTTATTAGGTGGTAAGCAAGCTTTATTGACTCTTTAGGATTTTCAATAATCTCGATATTAGCTGATTCAGTTCCTTCTTCAATATCTCTTATTCTATCCTTGGCATCAACGCCATCATTCCATAACTCTTCAAATAAAGAATTAAAGTGATTTAAATAAGATGGCTCATTACTAATAAGGAAACTTTGACTTGCATTACCACCTTCTATATTCCCTATTGTAATAGCCACCTCTTTCTCTGAAATACCGAAACTCAAAGGTGGAAGGTTTTTGATATGCCTCATTTCTATTCCGGTTTCTAGAAACACTTTGACCAAATTCAGATTCTCTTTGTATATTGTAGTGATCCATCTCAAACCATCTCCTCTTCCTTCTTTTCGCTTATTTACTATTTTCTGATATGAGTCAAACAGGTAATTGTAACTCATTTGCATTCCACCAAATCCGGTGCAGACTGATAACTTGTCAGCACTATTGTTTTTGCGTCTTATTTCCGTGATAATTTCATCTTGGTTTTCCACGATCCTAGTTCTAACAGGTACTATTTCCTCTTCAATTTCCCTTATCCTCTGTTGTGCAGATATTGCTCTGTTCCAAAAACTATCAAACACATATTGCTGATGCTCTACAATTTCCTCTACATTGCTGTATATGGTTTGAGATGCCGGCTTTCCTTTCTCATGTGTAGCTGAAGGAGCAAGATATTCTGTCTCACTTATATAGAAGTTACCTTTAATTCCCTCTATATGACGTAATTCATTCACTATTTTCATTAGCTCTTTGCAATACAGAATATTTCCCTTTGTAATTTCAGTAACATACCTTAATCTTACACCCCTACTTCTAGCATCAAGAAACGCTTTCTTTAACTCTTCAATTTCAATAGCTAATAATGGCCTTGTATAATCTACACAAGCATCAATTTTGATATTTGCCTTGGAAGTAAATTGTAATACTGCAACTACCACACTTTCTTGACCATACAGAATTTGTGTTCCTTCGTTTGGTAATGGGATTCTAGTCAATATTGCTCTGTATATATAATAGGAGCAGATTCTGGGTAATAAACACTTACATGGCTCTAAATTTATGTGTCTATGTCTTTGAATATTGCCATGCCACTTCCATTTGCAACAGGATTGATGAACAAATGAAATTCGTCAATCAGTCCTGCTCTAATCAAGGAAGAATCAAATGATCCACCGACATGCACGATGATGTCCTTGCCCTTTTCACTCTTTAGCTTTATGATATCGTCAGTAAGGTCGCCTGTAGCAATTGCCATATTTGCCCACCGATTTTTTTAGTGTTTTTGTGAAATCAACTTTTGGTGTTTCCATCATCTTTTTTGCAAACTCATAGGAAGGGTCATCAGGTTTGGTTATTATTTCTGACCAATATGAAACAAATCCATCTGTCATTTTTCGACCTAGAATAATAGTTTCTAATGGTTAGGTTAATTCAAACATATAATTTTTTAGCTTGTAGTCATCCCAATTCCAAACCATCCAATCCATTTCGCCGTTAGGCCCTGCAATGTAGTCATCGATTGACATTACTATTTACCTTCTCAGCCTTTCTTTCTATATTGTTCCTTAAAAAATAGAATAAGCTCTTTCGAGATTAAGAGAATCAGAAATAGCTTTTCAAGAGATTTTATTAGACATACATTTTCAATAACAATAATCATGACAACTCCACCTATAAAGCCCCCTTTTAATGAAGAATCAGCAAAAGCAAAAGTCAAAATGGCACAAGATACGTGGAACACATGTAATCCAGAGCACGTGGCTCAAGCTTATACTTCAGATTCTAGATGGCGCAATCGTGCTGAATTCTTTACAGGAAGGGAAGCAATCATTGACTTCCTCAAAAGAAAATGGGCCAAAGAACTTGATTACCATCTTATGAAGGAACTTTGGTGTTACACAGGAAATCGCATTTCTGTAAGATTTGAATACGAGTGGAGAGATGCTGATAATCCAAATCAATGGATGCGCACTCATGGTAATGAGCATTGGGAATTTGATGACAACGGGCTTATGCGAATACGAGACATGAGTGCCAACGATTATCCTATCCATGAATCAGAGCGTCGCTATTGCTAATATTCTAGAGTTTAGCTGAAAAAGGTTGTTTGTCTTGAAGCCTTACAATCCATAATAGATTATAGAAGGAGTAGCACAATTGGATTATGAGTTATGATTATTATTATGAAGTCATGTCATTTCCGTTATTATTGTGGTTGTCACATTGTTGTTGAATCAGCATAGTATAGATTCCAAATTTCAACTATTGGTGTTTAATGTCATTTGTTGTGCGAGGAATTCATTTTTCAAACAAATATCAATTTGTGGTGTAGTAGGTCAGTTATTCTACCGATAGTTCTATTTAGTTTGAATGGTAGTAGCAATCATTTCGTCAATTTGGCTGTGTATCTTTAGGAATTTTTTCAGTTATCATGAAGGAAGGAGTTCGTTTATTCCTTTGTTGTCGTTGTAGATATGATATTAGATCCTTGTCGAGGAGAAAGGATATGTATTCATTTAACTGTATAAGATAGAAAAGCTCATACATTATTTTAGTTCTTGTAGATTCCCCTCTGCTGACAACTTCTAGTATGGAAGTAATTATTTCATTTCTACATCTATTTTTTATTATGATTTCTTTGTGGGACGCATTGAACTCGAACTTGTGTAGAATGTATTATTACAACATACTGTTAATTTCTTATCTATCCTCAAGCACTCAAAAGTGCCCAAAATATTCAATCTTATTAGACACTATTCAATAGCATGTGTTTTCTCATCCAAATGCATTTGTCTGTAGTGCTTTTCAGCTTCATCCTTTGTAAGAAACTCTTTTGCACAGTAAGTACATCTAAAAGTACCTGACTCATACTCGTACATGTATATATCCATATAACTTGGAGATTATTGCAAATATCAGTTATTGAAGGATATCTAGGTAGAATTTTAATGAACTGTTTTATTATTACTCTTCAGTTTCGAGAATTGCATCTCAAGTCCGCGTTTGTCTCCAATTAATATTCTATATCCCTCGTCTTTCTCTAACGGCATTAATGAAATACCTTTCTCACACAAGGGACATTTTTGCAGAATCCTGATGTCAGTAATAATATGTTGTTGTTTTTCTTCATCTTGGGCCTTACTAAAAATAGTAGCAGACCAAAAACATGATTCACATAAGGCAAATTGATGTTTATATTCACTAAAGGGTTTTATGACGATCTCGTTGACAGAATACATCGTTATTTTTCACTTTCACTGTAGATATAGATTTTAATTAGATTTATAAACTTTATTGTGAAATTTAGAAAGAATATTCATGTTTTTATAGCAGACAATAGCATCATCATTACCTATCTGATAATTAGCATAAAAGAAATCGCAAGGATATAAATGACTGAATTAAAAAATAGATAACAAAGTCAAGGTTGTTTTATGACCGCATTTAAAGTAAATCATACATTTCTATTCCAACCATTAGAAGCCTTTGATTTGTCTTGTAATTCACTTTCTATCCATTTGATAATCTTAGCATTCGTATTAGCTATTTTAAGTGTCGCTTGAATTTGTTTTTCATTCATTTCCATCCTTTTTTCGACACAACAACACCTTCAATCAAAGCAAAAAACTTTTTTGAAATCTTGGTTATCCAAGGAGTATTAGGTCAGCAATTCCGAAACCTTCTGAAGATCTTCCTTTAACGCATTATAATCGTCTAGTTTTCGTTTATCTGATTCTTCAGGTGGAAGACTTTCTATCTACCAATGGTTCATTAAAAATTAATTTTGTGATTGACACCGATGATCAGTAGCTTGTAATATTGCGATAAACATATTCAGATTGGAAAATGAAGGGCTACGAGCACTACATGATAATAGTATATATGCGCCAATTATCTACCATAAAGGGCGTTATATCACGTACGCTAAATGCAAGTAGGTCAAACCATCTCGACAGAACAGTGAGTTATGCAACAAAGCAGTAGTATATATACAAAAAAAGAATGGTGTTGTGTCATTTTTATAATATCAAGATATACTAACTGTTTGTTGTGTTGTGTTGCGGTTTTTTATAAACTAGATATACTGCAATTCCTGCAGCAGCAGAAGTGATAGGAGTCACATAGTAAAGCATCAATATACTAAATGATTTGAAGCCACTAGATAAAACTTGAGGAGGAACAAGTACTTTGAATGAGCTAAGAGCTGCAAGGTTTTCAGAATCTATCTTTGATATGACCTGATATGAACCTGAATCAGGGAATGCATAGTTTATAGACAGATCACCATTAGAGGATGCTATATCGGCAATTTTAAAGATTTTTTGTCCATTTGCTATGATAATCCTTGCATGTATGTTTTTTATCTGATCGCCTGTACGCAGATCCTGGACATTGAATAAAAGTCCAGTAGGATTGCCAATGACAGGACTATGTGGTTCATATGTAAATATTATTTTGGCATTATTTTCTCTGTCTATCCATATTTGGGTGTTATTATTATTGATAGTTTGGCCAAAGACATCAGTTGGAAATATTAAGCTGCCAACATTATCATCATTTAATATCAGATTTAACATGGATACAAATACTATTGAAATAGAAAGGATCTGTAATGTAAAAAAAATGAAGTTTGGTCACCCTATAGATTCTATATTTTCTTAAGGATAAATAAGTTGCAGCCTTTGTTTTCATTCTGCTTTGTAGATAGCTGCATTCTTTAAACTAAGTTATTCATGGCAATAACAATGTGGACTCTAATAAAAATAACGACTATCTATAGCTGGAATTAGAGATAGAGAATAATAATTATATGTTCACTAAATTCAACTATCTCTCTATAGAGGATAATTCAATCATGCCAAATTGAAAGAGTGTTAACCAGCGTCGGATAAAGAGCTAAATTGGACGTTCTAGCTTCCCATACAAAGAGAGACGCCTTCTAGATACTTATACTACCAAAACTGGTAAATAATACCAATTCTTATTAGAACCTGGGAAAATCAACATGCTTTGTAGAGTATGTGGAAATGAAATGGTTGCATTTGAGCATTGTCATGATTGCAACGAAGCAATTCATTGGAAATGCAGCATTTGCTATAAAGAAAATGAAAAATCTGTACACATTAATTGCATAAAACAAAAAGAAGAGTCTTTTAAAACTATATCAGTAGCTACTGCTACAAGTACAGCAGCAGCCGCAGCAATATCATTTATTTCATTGTATATATCCTGAGACTTCTATAAGAAAAATGCAAAAATATGATTATGTTCGCCAACAACAACAACATCATCTTGTCTGCTGTTAAGGAAAATATGGCTCTGTAGAAATCATCTTGTATGTAACATCAAAACTTTCTAGAAGCATAGTATATTATCAATGTTGAAAGAGTCACTTTGTCTTATGACTATTGTTTTATTTGTATTTCCTTTTCATTTTGAAACTCTTCAAGAATTTGATCTCTATAGTGTT
Source organism: Candidatus Nitrososphaera maunauluensis (assembly GCA_041156085.1). GTDB lineage: Archaea > Thermoproteota > Nitrososphaeria > Nitrososphaerales > Nitrososphaeraceae > Nitrososphaera_A > Nitrososphaera_A maunauluensis. The sequence continues at coordinate 1,770 of JBEVTH010000051.1, read as the reverse complement.
TTAAATTAGCATTAAATGCAGCTAATATTTCTAAAGCAGTACGTTCAGATACAAACCATAATAGGTAGTCAATTCTATAACCTCTATGATTAACCATACTCTGCCAGTCATACAATCTTCTTAGAGAATCAATCTTAAAGGATCGTTCCAAGTTTAGCTTTTCTATTATTCTTATTATAGTCTTATGGCTAGGAATACGTTTCTTTAGAAAAATTATCTCGTTATTGCTGTATTTACTACTCTTCTTTATATTGAATAGCTCTCGGGTAATGAAAATTTCTAATGCTGATCTAAGAAGTGGAAAACCAAGTAGTCTTCCCATATTTCCATGCAAGAGCAATTCCTTTATTGCAGCTAATAGTTCACGATAATCTATATCAGACTGGAATTGAGTGAGTGTTTGTTCCTTGTTGTTAGGATCGATTTCATTGCATACCTGCACAAATAGATCATAATACTGATTGATTGTATTATAGATACTTATTAGATATCCGTTAAAATTTTGATAAGAGCGAACAAAACGACTAAATTCTATTCCTTTCTCATGTCTATCACTAGTATTTATGTAATTAGCATAAGATGTCTTTAATTCTCTTGACATTTCTACTATATGTTGAGCAAGGGATCGTAAAGCAGAAAAGCTCATAGTCCAATGTGCATATCGAAACAATATCGGGTCTTGTGAGTCATCATTCTCTAAGTAAAATGCTGTTTTGATTATGGAAGGTGGTTTTAAAAATTCGTTAAATGGAATTGCTTTATTTTTGCTACTTGAAAGACTCTTTACGTTTCTTAAATCTTCTTCAATTATATTATTTATCTCATTTTTTGCCTGTTCCAGTTCTTCGGTGATTTGAGTATGGCTCAATTCCTCTAGCAAAAAGTTTTCGAATTTGGTGTATGTTGGTGTTATGTTTTGGATTTTGGACTTCATTAGGCCATATGTATTGTAGCAACATATACCTTTTACTTCAACTGGCCCATCATCTCAAAAAGAGATTTTCATATTCAAAATGAAAATAATCTAGAGAATATCATGTTCCTTAACGAAATTAAATGATCTATATATAAACAAGTAGTGAATAACAGATGAGAGATGTCACAAGATTCCTCCCAAAAAATACCACAAGAAGCAACAAAACTAAAGAAGTTAGCAAAAGTTACCGCAAGATACATGGAAATGGAACAATTTAAAGACTCAGATCATCATACTGGATATTTCTGTTATAACTGCATCTACTTTATGAAACCAAATCATTGTGCTATAGTTACAGACGAAGGAGCAGATGTTTATGATAAGACCTCTGGTGAAATAGCTCCACATGGAATATGCGCATTATGGGAACCAAATGAAAAGGAGATGCGCTAAAACAAACATGTCATCCTGATACATTAAGAAAAAAACTCAAATGAAATAATGAAATTAATATCCTTGAATTTCTTTCTTAAAACCCGGTACATCGTTTTTGCCAGTAAGACATGCATACCTTGACTCTTTCATTTTCTTTAATGACTTTATAGCTGATAAGATTAGGGCCAGAAAATGGGATTATGTTCTGAAATTTGGATGGACTGAGTTGATGAACCGAAAGAAAATACCGATATCGACTTTATTATAACAAATTAAGCAAACTTTTTATTCATATTTCGTGTTATCGACTGCTAAGCAGAAGCAGATAGTGTAGTCTCATAGTGTTGTAAAGCGGGTTTCGATGAGTTTAGCCGTGGTCTAAACCACAGCTTTCATTTTAATGTATTTATATAATTATA
>JBEVTH010000050.1:7235-13437 GCA_041156085.1 Candidatus Nitrososphaera maunauluensis | reverse complement strand
ACTGCCGCCCTGATCCATCGACCTGCTACCTGTCATCGGAGTACTGCCGCCCTGATCCATCGACCTGCTACCTGTCATCGGAGTACTGCCGCCCTGAAGCCTTAATGATTTAACTCGATGATGATTATGACCCGGGAGTTTACTCACACCCAGATAAGTTAATTTTGCGTGAGGCAATCCTGAGGCTGTTGTGTGAGTATCTGATGTACTATTCCCACCAATGCTATTATTACTTTTCAGCTGCTCTGTTTGTTTCGCAGCAGCTGATTTCGGTGAGATTGAACTACTAGTATGGAGTACAGATGCCTGAGACCCTCCAGTAACATTCACACTATAAAATGATACCTCACTAGGATTACTAGTGCAGGCATATTTTGCTGTAATTTTATTATCCGGTCCTGGCTTGATCGTAGCATATTTAGAACTAAGTATATAGTTCCATTTAGAATAATCCGCCACTCCACGTGGTCCGGTTCCTGTTGCTTGTTGATACGGTTTCACACCGTTTGCTATAACGGATACTTGACAATGAGACGCTGCGTCGCCTGCATTAGTACTAGCTATTCCCGATATGGTTAGATCTTCACCTATCGGTACTTGTTGACCTTTGGTAGGAGAGACTATCTTGACCGAGTGTTTCGCGGGTGTTGATGATGCTTGCGGGTTAACAGGTACTTGTTGTGCAGATATCATACTAGGGTTTGCCACGGTGGCTAATAGCAAGATGCCAACAACGACCGATATCGTAACAATTGAAGTTTTGTATACCATATACTGAGCAATAACTGTTGTTGATAGTTTATATCATGATGGTTCAATAATATTATAACTAAGCTTAAAATGATTCTGAGCCTATTTTTTTAACAATCATTATATTATTACAAAGTGTAATTATAGGAGCCATATCAAATGATTTTGCTAACTGACATAAGAGCGCTTATAAGACGTCCTGTAATATACCTATATTGATAATTAAAATGAAGAAAGATTTTATTGTTGCACGGATTGAAGCATCACAGGATGGCAGTCCCTATGTTTACGTTTCATTCGGTGATCCGAATGATTATAAGCCTGGAGGAGAGAGGCAGCAGCAAAATCCATTTGGATCGAACGTGATGGCATTTACTTCTCCTGAAGATTTGATGAAAAATCTGCCAAAAGCAATGGGTAATATTTCTAAAATGATGGGCGGGGGCAGCGGGCTAACAGATACTCCCACATTTAAAATTAGTATGAAAGAGTATGAGGATATCGGAATAAAAGTTGGTGATAAGGTTACAATAGAAATCAAGAAATCTGACAGTGGCGGAATTTATACATAAATGCTTATGTTGCTAAGACTAATACAATTTTCCAAGATGTAAAATATGAAGGCAAGTCTCTGACTCCAACGGGTTTATCGTGATTAAAGGAATGAAGTGTAGTTGTATGTACTTCACAACTTGATTTCTCATTTTTACGAAATATTTTAATCTTATCTAGTATAAACTCTATGCGACGAACACCCCTATACTCTACTATTGGTGGAGTATCTGTGGTTGTCGCTGTGATACCAGTATTTTTTCTTCTTTCTATACCAACGAAGGATTTTGCTCTAGACATTGACCCCATCAAATGTAGGAAGAACGACTCTTACAAACATAGTAATAGATTATGGTGACGGCGGCAAGAAGATCTGTCACCTTCACAACAGATCGAGTCAAAGTGACCGAGGATTATAGGACCCCTTTCAAAATTCCTGGCATGATGGGCTCCTAGATGATAAACCGCATAAGCGTATTGACCTTTTTAACATTACTAGGATAGACTTTTACTAGGATAGACTTCAGTCTATGACCATGGGTCACTGCATGCTTACTCCGGAAGTAACTGAAGAACATTGTCTATTATCTTTCCGTGATCAGCCTCTACTTCAGTAGTGATAAGAAGGAGATGGTAATTCTCCAAAGGGACTGTTATGCGTTTTATCTTTTCATACTCTGCCATCGCATAACGTCCCTTGCCAGTTTTAGGTGCAAGTGCGTTTCGTAATCCCCATCTTGCTAACGCTTGTAAATTTGATTTTTTCGTCTCTTCCGGAGAAAGTAAATTGTTTACACCTTCTCGCTGGCCGCCAAATCTGATTTCACCAGTCTCATCACATATACCTGCAAAACGAATCTTTGGATCTAGGTTCAGGATATCTCTTGAGAGCCTTTCATAATCCATAGAAGTGCCATAATAATAAACATGATTCTAATAAATTTGTTTATATAGACCTCACCTTCGGATTAGCAAAATAGTCTTTATCTATTGTAAAGCAAACTATGTGGAGATGACGAGACAGGATTGAGGTGAGCTAACTTGTATTGATTGCGCTATCGTAATTTCCGACAAAATAGAAGACGCTAGATGTTCTTGAAGATTGCAGTATTAAATGATAGAACAATTAAGAATTTGGTTCGGTACCTCTCGTTGTTCATGTCATAATATTTGGCTGACTTGAAGTTTGCGTCTATCTGAAGTGGTTCGGCTTGACAAATTAATGGCTCAAGCGGTTATCCAAGCGTCGAATTCTATCAAAATCAGGGTCTGAACACTTATTCGGTCTACCTAGAATCAGCAGTGTGAGTTATCTTTATGTGTTCCGAGAGTAAATCCTTACTGCGATATTCAGTTCGGCAGTGGGGACACGTCAAAGTGGACCCGTGTTCTGATGCATCAGTTGAGGCAAATGGGCTCATAATGCAAAGGGGAGAGTCTGTTTTAAATGCATTAAACGTTTCAATTAAAGCTCTCTCCATTTTCAACATGATTTCATCTCTACTTATGATGCCATACACCTCTGATCCACTACTCACAACGACCTGTCGTATAACATGTTTTTCCAATACTGAAAGGGTGTCGGCGATCGACGTCTCAGGACGTATGGAAATTATCGGTACAGACATAATTTCTTCTAGCAATACCTGTGACGGAGGTTTTTTTTGTAGAGAGATTGCTTTATAAAGAATATCTGTTTTAGAGACTAATCCTATGATCTCTTTTTTTAGGTCCGAAACAAGAACGGACCTTGTGGAGTGCCGCTTCATCATATTAATCGCATCTGCAGCAGTTTTATATTGATCCAATATTGCTACGTTTGATTGCAAAAGTGATGAAATTGGCATGGATAAGAAAGATTTACTACCAAATGCTTTGCCATCAATCATTAATCAACAGTACAATTAGAGAAATATATAAATTCAGATTAAGGGAGAAATATATGAATTCGCGGATAAAGAATTTTTATCATTCTGTTAAGAACTTCTCTGAGTTTAAAGTTTTTAAAGTCGGGTAGATCCATATGAATAAAATAAATTGTCAGATCCAAAAGGAAGATTCTCCAAAATATTGGTTGCGGTCGACGGTTCAGAGATATCTATGGATGCAGCAGATTATGGTATTGAATTGGCAAAGAAGGACAACGCTCTGTTAATTGTATTGACTGTATCACACATTTCATTATCGTCGTCAATCGGTTTTCCGCATCCCGATGAATTAAAACTGGCAAAAGAAAAGCATGAAATAGAAGCTAAACAATGGTTTAATAGAATTTATAAAAATGCAGAACAGAACAATGTTCAATTAAAAACAGAACTCATTGAGAGGGAGATGTCTATCGAAGCAGAAATAGTAGAATATGCTGAACGTGAAGCCATCGATTTAATTATTATAGGAACTAAGGGAAGATCTGGCTTCAGAAAGTTATTACTGGGGAGCGTTGCAGCAGGAGTAGTAAATTATGCAACTTGTCCTGTAATGGTAGTAAAATGATTCAGAAGTACTTGATAGATGCCCGTGATATTTTTTAATTATAAGCATATGCTATAATTATAGCCTTGAATGCAATATTTGACCCTTATAATTATAGCCTTCTCAGGCAGAATCTCTGGCCTCCAAAATTATAATGAAGAATGTAATAGCGCCCTGGAATGCTTTTATACTATAAAATTATTCTTAAAATGTGTGTCAGAGGGAAATAAAAGTCCACATATTGTTTGCGAATATTGTGGTACGGAGTTTGCCAGCACCGATGAATTCATGATACATGTAGAGCAAGTTCATACAAGTAGTGATTCATTTCACTAACAAGAAGAATCATAACAATAATAGGGCACAGACTTGTCATCACATGATGAATTGCATATCCATTAATTAATAATGCAGGCGTGAATTCTCATAATATTCGCTATTGTCTTCTAAAAAAATAGTTCTCTTGTGGCAATCTTCACACAATAAATATTTTGAGTCTGCCGCCAACTCCCTTTTACACTTTCCGCAGAATTTTTTTAACATGTCTTTATCTAGTTTGGATGCTACCTTTATACCTGCCCTGACTTGGATATCTAGATTTTTCACGATGAAAAGCTCCTTCTGTTGAAATAAAATAATGTGAAGACAAACAGAACTGTTCCAAGCTCAGACTTGTATACTGCAGCTCCTCTATAGAACTTAGATAGAGAAACACTGATCTTATAATTCTAACAGTCTTCTAATTTCTGCCGTCTGTTGGTTTGGCTCTGATAATCAGAGTAAGAATCAAATTTGAAACCTACTGCTCTCATTCTACTGTACTCAATCTACAAAAATGTAAAGAGCGACTTTATCATTGTTTTTCTCTTACTTCATGAAAATGCTAGACACGACCGAGTTATAATTGCAGAGCCTTCATTTATCTATTAAATTTAAATCCTAACTTTTGAACCTGCAAAACTCTCAACAAATGTTAAAATATCGAATAAGTTCAAATATATTCCATAGAATGGCCACTGACCTTTTGATAGACCCTGAATTAGTTAAAAGCTCTACGAAATTATTTTCTGTTCTATCAAAAAAGGACACCTTTACAATCTTTTTATTTGCAAGCGGTTGCCTAAAGGCCGAGTCATCTACACTCCAAAACCTTGGACTATCGAGAAAAAGGTACTACACAAGGTTAAAGCAGCTTATAGATGCAGGTCTTATTACCAAGTCCGAGAGCGGTTATATCCATACAACGCTAGGACATATCATTTATCAAAAATACCTTATTGGATTGATGAAACAGATAGCTAATACAAAACAAATGAAGATGATTGATACTTTAAAACGTACCAAACAGTTTTCTGAGAATGATATTATAAAATTTGTTAACAAGATAACTGATAATACTAATGCTGAAAGTATATCATCAACATCAAGAATTGAAGTTGCTTGGACATTAGAGGACGTAGTATCAGCAACTGTTGAACGTATAGAATTCTGCAAAAATGAAATTCTAGTCGCAGCCAGATCAGTTAATGAAATAATAATCAACAATATACTTCGCAGAACCAGCGCAGGAATGATAAAGGTCAAGGTAATAGCAGATGCCAGCTTAATTAGAGAATATATTCAAACAGAAGAAAATAACTCTTTGAATTTGGATGACAAGAATACTGCTGAGCGTGCCAATGTTTTAACAAACCCATGGTATCCAAACAACAATAATATTGAAAGGAAGATATCCCCGGTCCCCTACAATATGATTATATTAGATGGTAGGGAAGTAGGCATAGAATTAATCGACTGGAATGAACCAAAGAAATTCCATAATGTAGTTTTCATTAGAGATGAAAATATGTGTAAAATTATGCGAGACTTTTATCACAATATATGGAATACTGCTTCAGCTTTTCCACCTTCCTTCAAACAACAAGAACAACAACAAAGATAACAGACTAACCAACTAAGTGTTTATGTTAATGATGTTAATGTTATGATAATTATGGTTTCCAGAGTTATTTTAATTGTGAAAAGTTGTTCATATATATACTAGATTTTGCATATAATCTGTACAATATGTGCCCTTTCTTAAAATATGCATTTTGCTGCAGGATGCTTCTAAGCAATGACAGCATGTGAAAGATGTAACGAAAACTAAAAATATCATACTTGTACAACGTGTGATCAGCATTTGTGCATATCCTGTTTCAATATGGTTAATTTTGGCATAAACGCTCCAAGAGCAAGTAAATCGATGGTTTACAACAAATGCGTTTTTTGTGATCAAATTTACGCAACTAATGCTCGTGGTAGCGTATGCGACAAATGCACGATTATATTTAGTTGGATGTCAGGAATGAATTATCTTGATTAATCCGAATAAACAAATTAGACTCAAAGATGACGAATGAGAACTACTGTAAAAAAAATTTTGGCA
>JBEVTH010000050.1:0-7135 GCA_041156085.1 Candidatus Nitrososphaera maunauluensis | reverse complement strand
ATTCATGTACCCTGTTCAATTCTAAGCTGATGATTCCAATAGTATATAATATCATCGATTAGTATCAACACATGTAATGCATAAGGGCGTAATCCATAAGAAAAAAAATAAAACTCATGCTTATAGTGCACTAAGATCATCCAGCAAAAAGTACCAAAAAGTCGAGAGAAGAAAACGAAACAAACCCCGATGAGGTCATCACATCCCATTCCTAAATACGCGAGTGTCCGATTGGTCTTGATTCGGTTGATCAAACAGTGAAGCTTGTGTCCGTTCATGCCCAGCATTGGCGATGGTGCTTACGTCCATGTATTTTGTGAAGACACACATAACTATTTAGGTAAAATATTTTTCTATTATCTTTGCCATTTTCATTCTTGTTATTTCCCTATCATACAGATCAGAGTGTTTTCTTTTCAAATGTCTTAATACAAATCTTACGTTATCACCACATAATTTGCAGGAAACCTTCATATTATCACTTTTCCTGTTGTAGTGTAATAAATCAGTATCAGAATAATACTACTAATATATCAATGTTCTATCGGCAACAAATGAATAATACATCTTTTTTCATGCTGTGGAATATGTTTTGCTGTTTTTTCCTGTTCGACTAGTTCAGGCCACCCTCTTTCAATACTGTTTCACACTGTCTGAGTACGACAGTTATCACAGCTTTGACGCTTTGTCTTTATGTATACTGGAATCATTACAACTCGAAATACTGTTCGACTGCTTTCTTTAATGCTATCTTTTCAGAGGTTGCATAAATTTGATGTTCATCATCAATTAAAAATTGCTATCGTATTCATCATCATCGTCATTTGGAATAGGAGTTTTGGTTTCTGGACTTAATAATCATGTTTTTGCTGGTTTACTAGTTACTGCTGGTTGCGTTAGTTATAATGCAAACAAATCTTCAATATGATAACTAATTTGCTGGTTTGTTATGGCCATGTTGCTATTGTTTTCATTTAAGAACTTCTGTTTTGAAACGTTTCATCTAGCCAATCAAATATTCGTTGATTTGACAATGAAAGTGAACCCGTTTGACAGTGCTCTTCAGCACCTTCCTCTTCTGTAAATAGAATATATTTCTTTGGAGATGTTAATGCATCGTATACTTTTTTTGGTTGGCCTGGAAATGAATCGTCTTTTTCTGCTTCAAGAACTAGTGTTGAACACTCAATATTTTGCACAATTTCCTTTATAGTGTATTTCTTGGATTTCTGTATGAGTTCAAACGGAGTCTTTACACCAGTTGTCCACATTCCATGCTTTACGTTGAATCTTGTATTCGGATCAGATTGCATCAAAATATCAATTACCAAGTTAACAACTTCTGAATTACCATTTTCTATTGCAGTCAGTAACGATTTGGGAAAACTTGATGCAAACGCATCATATCCATCATAGACACCGTTGTTTAGTATACAAGCAGATATACGATGTTCAAAGGCAGCGGCCCTTGCAACTAAATATCCTCCCATGCTTATTCCCATTAGAGCTATCCTGTTTGGATCTATTTCCTCTGCTCTGTTAGTTAATACATAGTCTATAATAGGTGTAACTACGTTTTCCCAGTCATATCTAAACGGAATCTTTTGTTTACGTATTACGCCTCCTTGTCCTGGTCCCTCAAATGTTAGACAGTTATATCCTCTTTCTATGGCAGGAGCCGCTGCTAAAGTATATAGTTCCTCTAGAGTCGAATCGAAACCGCCATGAGCTATTAACGTAGGCTTGAGTTTGTTGTTACTATTATCCCTCACACAGTAAAAGTATCCTGGCAAGGTAGTTTGTTCATATGGTATTTCTATACGCTCAGTTGCAATTAATGGCGAAAATAGGTTTGCTGCTTTGCTAAAACACTCTTTGCTATTTCCCCAGGTTGTTTGAATTCTGGGATCTTGTGGGTCCATGAGGAAAAATTCTGCAGCTCTATAATAATTCGAAGCACGAAGATAAGCTTCACGTGCGCTTATTTTATGTCTTACGGCAATACTCTTCTCTGCATACTTGTGAACCCTTTGTGCTGTATTTAGCCATTCTTTATACCAACTCTCAAAGTCGCCTTCCTTTATTCGATATGCTGTAGAAAGGCACTCGCCTATGTCAGCTCCTTTATAGTAGGTCTCACCTATAGCTCTAAGCAATTGAAGCGAGAAAGATGGATCCTGAAATACAAGCTTCATTGAATTATTTACACCCTAACTGGAATATTTATCCTGCACACACAAACACAACAACATTGCTATAGCTGTTATGTGATTAATGAAGTGTTAGATAAGGCAGAAGCATGTCACCTCATTTGATGATGCCATTTCGATAAACATACTGTTACCTTGTTCAACGGATTGTAAAACCGTTATTGGAACCTGCTTTCTTCATAGTTGCTTTTGCTTTATGACCCATTGTTCATACAGTCTAATTAATTCGTCAACGTCTCCCTCCTTCTCAGAATAGGTAAGAATAATACTAAATTTTCTATTTTTACTATCGTGGCCTCTTGCAAAATATCCCCAAAAAACATCCGGAAGCCTTTCAAAGTTTTTCTTATTGTTAGCGACAGAAATAAGATTATTAACTAAAGTTTCAACCACTTTTATTGCGTCACTCGACTCTATCATTATCTTACCACAGTGAATGAGGGCTTTTTAGTCCTTTCATCTGATAGCTAATTTATTTTATTATAACTCCGCAATTCCTTTTTTTTCATTCTATCCATTTCTTTTGCAATAGCCTCACCGGCTTTTTCATCTAAATTCGATAATTCTGCAAATACATATGGGTCTATTTTATTATCAATCATAATTTGAATCAAATAAGGAAAGTATAATGATCCAAAGATGCTTTTTGTTGTATGTGTTGGATGTGCCATTTCTGATAATAGGTTTTTCATGGATCTGCCGCGAGCGAAAATAGATCCCATTACAGACCAGCTCATAGAATATTGGTTATATTTTATCCCTCTATAATGAGTTTTTTCGAATAAACCATACGCAATTATATTATCAATATATTTTAATAGACTCCATCGTCTTCTTTCTCCAACTCTTCCAACTATCATATCAGCTTTAGAGAGAATATCGAGTATAGCAGCAAGGCTATCCAAGTCAATTTGAGAAGAAACGGCGCTGGAAAATAGAGCGTTTAGTTTATCCTTACGTCTTTCTTCTGTTGACAATCCAAATCGCGGATCTTGATAAGTGGCATCCGTATTGAACAAAAATTCCCGTGCAATCTCAACCTTGTCAGAGGAAAAGAAGCCGCCAATAGCGGTGGCGATATCTGTTTCAATATTTCTTTGTCTCATTATCTCATATCCTGACGATTTCGATTGAGCGTTATTTAGTAACGAACGGATATCACCATGACTGTTATTTACGATAGAAATTTTTTCTTCTGAACTTAATTTCGTTTTTTGTTTTTCTAAAACCTGTTCCAAAAGTAACATTAGCAATCTAGGGGGAACAGGATTGAAATCTACGACCTTGGAGATCTTTGTAAGTTCTTTAAGCCTTGTATGACGTAGGTTTGCAGCCATAATCACAGGAATAGTAGGATCTTTCATCATGTTTACAATCGACTCGATCCCGCCCGTATCTTCCCTGCCAGAAATACCATCAATCTCATCCAGAAATAATAACATTCTTTTTCCGAAAATACTTGCGTTCGTAAGCATGGGTGTAATTAAACGCTGTAATTCTTCCTTGTTTCTAGTGTCGCTTGCATTCATCTCAATCAGATCATAATCAAGGCGATGCGCTAGTAAATGAACAAGAGATGTCTTACCAACCCCAGGAGGACCAAGCAGAAGAAGAGGTCTGCTACCAACCATCCAACCTGATAACCATTTTATTACAATTAGTCGAGCGTCTTCATTTCCTATCATTTGCTCTATTCTCTGAGGTCGGTAAAGTTCTGACCACATGAATTATGTATTTATATTTGGTTTTATATTGACGTTTATGTTTCGCTGTTCATAGGAACGCCTACGAATTGATATTTATAACTTTTATTGTTGAAGAGACTCATGCCTAACTGGGATAATATAAGAGATGATTTTCCTATTACAAAGAACTACACTTATTTAGCAAATGCCGCAATCGCTCCAATACCTACACAAGTAGTTGAGAAAAGTTCAAAGTTTTACCAAGATATGTCGAACCATGGAGGTACATTGTGGGAAAATTGGATCGAAAAAATGGAACAAACAAGAGATCTCTATGCAAAATTTATCCACGCAAACAGGGATGAAGTAGGTTTTACTCATTCTACCAGCGAAGGAATGAACATCATAGCTCATATGCTTGCTTCTAAAGGAAGCGTGATATCAAACGAGTTAGAGTTCCCATCTTCCAATCTACCTTGGCTGAATAAAGGTGCCGATGTCACTATGGTAAGGGCAAGACGAGGTAAGATATTGAAAGAGGATATTGCAAATGCAATCAAAAAGAAGACAAAAACTATTGTAGTTAGCCATGTGCAATATTCTACTGGTTTTCGTCAAGATTTGAAAGATCTAGCTGAGTTAACGAGTAAAAGAGGTTTGTACTTAGTAGTTAATCCAACCCAATCGCTTGGAGCCTTGTATTTTAACGTCCGAGAATTTGACATAGACTTTATGGCTTCAAATGGTCACAAATGGATTCTCTCATCTTTTGGCGTTGGCGCTATCTATGTGAAAAAGGAATACCTTGCAGATTTACAAGAATTCAAGCCGCCATTTTTCAGTCAACTTGGACAAAAGCATACAGAGATATATGATAATAAGAAAATTGATATATCTAATACAGCGTCCAGATTTGAATTGGGTTCACCGCATTTTTCAAATATCTTATCATTAAAGTCGGCCATTGAGTATCTATCCAAAATTGGTATTAAAGAGATCGAAAAAAGGGTTCTCTATCTTACGCAGTATCTAGTAGAGAAGCTCAGAGAGTTAAAAGTAGAACTTATATCACCAGTAGATGAAGAGAAATGCAGATCCGGAATAATAGTTTTCAAAGAGGAGAACGCACAGAAAATCGTTATGAAATTAGAAAAAAAGGGAATAATGGTTTCGGCGAGGGGAGAGGGTATCAGGGTATCACCTCATTTTTACAACAATGAAGAAGATATTGATAGGCTGACAGGAAAACTTAAAAATCTAATGTAATATGACCTTAAATTAGATTTTTAGGTTTTCGATTAATGCTCCGTACTTATGTAGTAATTCTCTATGGTTTTTATAATGTGGGTCAACAGTTTCGACTAGCTGCCAGAATTTTTTTGAATGATTCATTTCTTTTAAATGCAGTAATTCGTGAATAATAATATAATCTATTAACTCAGGAGGAAGAGCAGCCAGAAGTAAATTAAAGTTCAGATTTCCTTTTCTCGAGCAACTACCCCACCTAGACCTTTGGTTCCTGATTACGACTTTGTTATATTTTAGGTTTAGTCTGAAATTGAGCACGGTAATGCGTTCAGATATAATCTTGGCAGTTTGATCCTTGTACCATATTTTGAGATCGTCTTTATATTTGCGTTCGTCCAAAACGTGCAAAGTTACTGTATGTAAGTTATGTGATAGTATTATAGACGAATTTCGATTTCTAATTATTTGAAGTTTATATTTTGTGCCAAGAAAATGTATCGTAGCTGTATTAAAATTCGTCTGACCATTTTCCTCAATAAATTCTCCATAATATTCGGCTGCCTTCAAAATCCATTTCTTTTTGGTCTCTATAAAAGAGACAACGTTTCTTATTTCATAATTTAAAGGAACAATTACTCTGATACCGTGAATATTAGCTTTCATCCATAATTGTTTTGCTCTGCTACTTTTTGTGATTATTATATTCATAGTTTTACCATTCGAGAGAGATACCGGTAAATACATCACAAGTACTAGTCTCCTATTTTTTAGATCGTGTTATTGCTCTTGTTAAGCTCTCCTATCCAAACTTTGCTAGTGAAAGGAAGACCAGCAATAATGCTTAGATCTAAATTGACAGATAAAACATCTTTTTTCATTTAGCTATGACCTCTATCCTAAATAACATCTGGAATATATTTGAGAATCTAATTAAGGTTTACATTTAGATTTGAAATTGAGTCACTAGCGGAAAGCCGTCTTTAGTAATCTCTGCCAAAGACTGCTGAAAAATATTCTTCTACTTGTCCGACTTTAAATTTTAAAAAAAGAAGCATATATTAAGAAATAGATTGAGACTTTTTGCTTCATATACATGCAATTCTAACTATATATAGAGACTGAGTCTCATCAATCCTAGAATGCAAAGGATTCAGATTTCGGCTCCTAAAGGGCTTGCATCTAAATTAGAAGAAATTTTAAGACACAAGTTTGACGTAGAAATAAATCTTCTAGAAAGTGAATCCGTCTGTGAGATACAAGCTAAGGTACGAAGGGCTTGGATTACAATTTGTACCTTTGCTTACGATGAAAACTTAAAGGACATTCTTACGATGTTTGAAGTCAATTTTGAATTAAAAAAAGAACATAAGTAATTTTTTGGGATTGTTTTAAAAGTCATGGTACCAATTATAGATTCATATGGTTAGAATAGTCTACTCCCCAATTCAAGAAATCAAGATTTACGAGATATCAGAATATTCGTTATCTGATTTTATTAAATTGATGACAGATAACATTCCTCCTGGTAATATATCTCCCGGTGTCAAATGGTGTGACGGAATCATTTTTATGAGTACTGGTCTTCCCTCAACCGATGACGTTGTCAAAGATCAGATGAAAGGTATAATCCATTATGCTTGGTTTGCATATGCAGATATGCCAACTCACAAGCAGTCTGTTGAGACATCCTCAAAAGTAATACTGCCAATAATTGATGTTAGCAATAATGTTATCAATAGGGAATTGATACGATGGGTTCGAACTAATAGATTGAAAAGTAAGGAATAGTGTGCTAGTGTGCTAGTCAGCACGTCTCAGAGCTTGAATTAACTCTCTCCTCAGGAACTGAAGAAACTGGTTCCAATGATGTTCGCTGTGTTGCATTCCTGTTTACTCTAGGATTTCTTTGGCTAAGCCGTTTTTATGCGAATTCATAGTATTTTCATGATCACTATCTTTATTAGTTATCAATATCTGTTTTCCCTTTCTAAA
>JBEVTH010000049.1:0-13438 GCA_041156085.1 Candidatus Nitrososphaera maunauluensis | reverse complement strand
AGATTAGATTATGAATCTATTGCCATGATACATAAAAAGTTATATAAGATGAAACCAAAGGATATTGCCAAAATTAGTGCAATAGGTAAGAACAGGGCTAATACCATTACTGCTGGTTCATGTGTTATAGGTATGCTCATGATGAAGCTTGGATTTGGGAAGGTTATTGCAAGTGCAAGTGGACTTAGGGATGGTATTCTGTCCTCATTCCTGGAGTGTCCCAATTTAAACTCTATAGGTATAAACAATAAAAATAATAAGAAACTTGATTCAAATCAAATTCAATATCCGTTAAACTTATTTGTAGACATACCGAAAAGGTTAAAAAAATCAAGCAATGATCTGTAGCAATATTATGTATAGACTGCGTACATGTCAATCACGCTCTAACAATACATACATACATGCGATAGTAATAGATAGAATATTGTGAATGCATTTACAATTTCCTCTAAATACTTCGTCACAAAACTTCAAGAAAATACGCAAAGAGTAGATAAAAGAGTTAATGACTACCTCGCCGACTCAAATGAGGGCAATATACATGACATTAGGACAGCTATTAGGAGGGTAGATGCTTCACTTAGGTCACTGCCAAAGAAGGTTCGTAGAAAAAGTAGGTTGAATAATTACGCTACAACAAGCAAGCAGCTATTCAAAATAAATAGCCAGGTAAGAGATTATGATGTAATTTATGGAAAACTAGAAAAATACTCTTCAGAGCCAGTATACACCGAATTAACAGATTCACTAAAAAAAAGAAGAGTTGTAAAACTTAGGAAAGCGAGAAATATTGCATTATCATTAAGAAAACTTACGGTACCTAAGATAAATGAAGACGATATACCCGATAAGAAATTACAGCAGAGATTTAACAAAGTTGTATCTAGATTTAGTGACAGAATAGAGCTGAATTTTCCAATCGTGCTTACAAATGCCGATAAAATAAAAGATCTTCATGAAATGAGAAAAGATTGTAAAAGGTTACGCTACTTGTTAGAGATTCTACCTGACCAAAACAAGGAAATATCTAAAACGATAACTGAACTAGAAGAGATGCAGGATATGTTAGGATCAATACACGATGATGATATTGTGATTGCCTATCTAAGAAGGGTTAAGCGCCCTAAAGCAATCCACCATATTCTAGATGAAGAGATTGCAGAGAGAAATAAAAAATATGAGGAATTTGTTCAATTTTGCAAAATGAATCTGTCTAAGCCTCAGGAGAGTTTCTTTAATCAAATTTGGTCTCTTACATAGAGTCTAGAACCTTTTTTTAGATCGTTTACTTGTCTATGTGATGTATGTAGTGACTTTTGGATAATTTTTCAGCTATTTAAGATATGTCCAAGGATATGGTGACATAGCTGATACTATTTCTCCAAGTGAGCCTTTTGAAGATACTTGACTAAGATAAAAGGTGTATTCAAGGGTAGCCTTGTTTGGTAATACATCAACGTTTCTTCTTATATACTGAGGATGACGATATATAATGAATTCAAAATATATATAGAATATGAATTTGACTATTGGTAGGATGACGTTATAGATTTCCATTATAAATCTATGATTTAGAATCTTTTGCCATATCTCTATGGATGATAACGTTAATTCATCTACAAATGTAACCATGTGATAGTTGTCGTTATCCATCCATCTAAACTATCAATATATAATATAAGTGAAATGGACAGCCAGATTAATAATATTAAGAGAATAATCAACGTTTATTATGGGTGATCTCCATCGCTGGTAGAATGAACGTGACAGTAGCCCCTTTTCCATCAGCATTATTTTCAGCACATATCTTACCACCATGTGCTTCTATAATGCTTTTCGATATGAATAAGCCTAACCCAGTGCCTCCTCTTTCTGATTTTGTAGCAAACTTTGTAAACAGTGTAGGTAGGATAACAGGATTTATGCCAATACCATTGTCCTTTATACGAACAGCAATGTAACTGACATCTTTTCTTTCTATAATAACAGAAATAATTCCTCCTCCTACTCCTGATTCTTTAATAAATTTAATCGCATTACTGAGTAAATTCGAGATAACCTGAGTAAGCTTGCTGCTATCTGCCTCTAAGATAAAGTCTCCGTTGCCATATAATAAGTTAAAAGTAATTTTATTGCTTCCAAACTGATTAATATAATCTTCCATACAACTTGATACCAAATCAATTAGATTGAGCTTCTCTTTCTTTAGTGATATTGAATGACTTTCAATTTTTGTAACATCCAATAAATCTTCTGTGAGCCGTTGGAGTCTTTTTGCATTTCTGATAACAGCGTCTAGCAATTGGACCTGTTCTGCATCTTTTATCTTGGAGCGAAGAGCTTCAGTTAATCCAATTATTGGTTGTATAGGGGTTCGTAATTCATGGGCGGCTATGTTGATAAACTGCTTTTGCATTTTATCATGGACTTTCAATTTCTCATTATCTGATCTTAATTTCTGTATAACTAAATCCTGCCTTTGCTGCTCTTTTGATTCCTTTGTTGCTGTCTGCAGTTCATACAATTCGTCATCTGAAGGATTAATAGAGTACGTCATCTTCATGCTAAAATTAGTCAGCCTAGTCTTTATAGCAATTTGCCATATGCAATAAGTTGATCACCTGATCCCATTGTGTGATCATATGATGTTATTATTTCATATAGCATTTTCTTTTAAATTACACTGCATAATTATGTTTTAATGTCCTCAGGTAATATAGACTGGAATGACTTGCTAAAGAAAGAAGCAAGATGCGTCAATGGCGAAGATCTTGGAGAGGTCCAGGATGTTGATCAGGATTATGTTTTAACACAAAGGGGAGTATTGAGCAATAAAGAGCGGTTCTACATTCCTAGATATTTAGTCGAAAAATATGATGGCAATACAATATGGTTTAGGCTGAGCAAACAAGAGGCAAAGGACAGTTTTATGATAGCCTCACAACCACCATCTTGAGATAATATCCCAGATATAGTAGATTGTATCGGTATGAAAAATCATTTTCACAGCCTATAGATTCAATCAGCCTTTTCCTCCAAATCTAAACTAATAGATATAGGAAAAAGTCTCGAGCAATTTTCCTTTGGATATGCTGTTGTGTGGTTTTATTCTTAGAATATGATTGCAGCAAGGACACCGTGTACCGTCCCATTGTAAGAACATATCGCATTCTACACAACGTTTGCGACCTTGATTGTAATAGCCTCTTGAGTATTTGTTTTTGCGGGCTTTATAGAGTTTGCAGATATCTTTACAGAATTTTCTCAATCTTTATATTTTCCGATATTGCAGAACATTTTGATTTTGATTTTGAACAGTCGCTACTTTTTTTTTAACTAATGATTTCAAGATCCTTGGCGTAAGTAACCATCTTAATTCGCCATTTATAGATGGAATCAGAGAGATTATACTTACCTTTGCTAGGCCACCTTTTTTCAATATTATAGTAGTAGCTCTTCTATCTCCTACTGCTCCTTTTCCCATTATTCCACTGGATATGATTTCATATATCAGATTACTGAGATAAGGTTGATGGCCGATCATCAATATAGTCGATTCTATCGCAATTTGGTGTAGTCTGTTGAACAATCGTGATCTATTTCCCTCCGGAGCTAACTCATTCCAAACAGTTATTTTGTTTTTCTCCTTACGCATTCCTAAAACTTTGGCAACTATGTTTGCAGTTTGGATTGCACGTTTAAGAGGACTTGTTATGATGGCATCAAATTTCAGCTTTAGTGTCTTAATTGATCTGGCAATCATCACGATCTCTTGCTTGCCACTTACTGTAAGAGATGGATCAGACGTTCTTTTACCTGAATCGCCATGCCTTAATAAAAATAAATCCAAATCAAAATACAACCTCCCTATCTACCCTGGTTAGTTCTTGCCCTTCTTGTTCTTCTTTTTGTTCTTCTTCTTTCTTCCTGTTTTGTTCTTCTTTGATTTTATACTTTCAAAAACATTGCCTATACGTTGGTCGATCTTGGCGACATGTATTTGCAGTTGTGTTATTTGGGACTGAATTTGTTTAATTGATCTTCTTTCATCAACTAAAGTATCGTCATCAACGGTAGCAGTTTTGGTCAACTGTTTGATGTCATTTTTGATACTCAAAAGCTGTCGTTCTATTCCTGCATTTGTTCCTGTTAAATTATTAATCTGGTGTAATATTTGTCTCATTGCCGTCGATTCATTTTTAGAATTGGATTTTGAATTTTGTTTTGCAACATGATTATTAGTATTATTACCTTCAGTGAGCAGAGGTTCAGACGAGAGTTCTTTTGACATGGTTAGTATTTGAAGATATTCTATATATACTTTATAGTTTCTATAGACCTATATGATCTATAGTGAATATGTTTAATTACATGTGCATTTCAAATGGCTAGATGCATTATTTCAAATATATTAGAAAGAAGGCTTGGATGAGTGAGAAGGTTTAGAACATATATTAAAAATATTCTTGATGAGGTATAAAACCTGTTAAACACACAACCTTGAATATTGGTTATCAGTTGATGGATTTAATTGAACCTATGCCAATAGATTAAACTCGATCAATATGAATGGTCTTCAGCTTTGCGAACCCTTAATGCGTTCAGAGTTGCAAATAAGATGCAATATTTTTTTCATATTCCCAATGTTCCCTCTTACCTGACTATAATTGATAAATATCCCCTCTACTTTCGTATTTTCTTGTCTTGTCGTTATACGAAGAAGGATTATAATTTATTTGGTATCTTTTTAGCTTACCTCTGTATCTCATAGATTGCTTTGAAAAAGCTATTCGCTATAAAATAAGAATGGATCATTATTCCATAGTACGACGATGTGATCTATATAGCAATAGGCAAAGGTTGATCTCAATATAGAGCATGGATGTCTATAAGATTACATTCGACAATTCCTATACGTAGACATTTTGTATGAAGATTCCTTGTTAATTCAAAGTTGGATTTATAACAATATTAATTGCAATTTTGTTATTTGTCAAAAATGTTTTTGGAATGCAACTGTTTTTAATTTGGTTAAAAAACAGAACAAGAATAATACTAATAATAATAAGTACAATAGAACTATTAATAATTGTCCCATGTGTTTGAGCAAGAATATCTCCATAATTTCTATACCCATAAACGATAATGATATCTGTAATCTAGAACGCATTAGCCCAACTACCTCACCCAATCTTTGATATTATATTATTGGACTGATCAAAAACCATACTGAATAATGATGATTGGAAGAATATCTCACCCAATCGAATTTAATAAAATGAACTGGCATATTGTATTTATTGTAATATTGCTCTTACCTGTTATTGTTCTTATCGGTTTTTGGATATTATATGGTGGATTATTTTGTCAATCTGTTGTTAACATAAATAGTACGACAATGTATAATCACATCCATTCAGTACAGTGCCAATACCATAATATAAGCAACTAGTCAGCAGAGTGATTTTAATTTGAGATGGTATTTTCTATTCGGTGAGTTGTGTAAGAGAGAACAAAGAATAATACTGCCATCACTCTCATCATCCTGTTGCTTTGTATGCTATTATACGTTCTTCATCTTGTCTTTAGCCATTATAACAATTATGAAACACAAATCCGTAGATCCTCTAGTTCTATATTATGATCAGAGCTTGTTGAAGTTCTATATTAGATACTCTTTTAGATGTAAATCAGTATAACACTCATGACCGACCAAGGTTGTTGGAAACCCCAATAGCATCAATAGCATCTAATCCATACGCTATGGGGCAACACTAACAACCATCGGAGATAGTATTCTGCAACGCTACTTTAAACTTCCAGTTCTTTTTCTCGCAACTTAGAGGTGGGAGAAAGAAAATGCTATATAAATAATAGCGTAACATTATCACGCTATAGGATCAGGTGATCAATGTACTTACACCTGGCCAATTGCTATAAAGACGTCTCTGTTCATATACATACACATGACAGCTATGTTACATACCTGTGAAGAATGCTATTCGTCATTTGAATCAAAGGAAGAACTTAATAAGCACAATAAAGAAGAACATCCACAAGAATAACTAACCTAACCTAACTAACTATTTCTTGGTGAAGGCACTGATACAGCTGCCATTGATGTTATGCCGATATAATTATCAGAACGGATAATATGATTTGAATTTAGACTTCTTGAAAGAATTGACAATTTTTTGATACCCTTTTTGTGTTTTATTCGATATCGGGATTGAACATCCTTGCACCCAAATTGTTTTTACAGTTGATCTAAAATTAGCCATCTAGCTGTCATACTAAACCCGCATCCACTAGATTAAGCAAATCAATTGTTACATTTACAATATGATAATGAATGCTTTTACATTTCTGTTTGAGAGTTTGATAATCTGTTTTAGAGATAGGGATATTACTACCATATTTGAGTTTGCTGAGAAGTTTTATGCATTGCTTTTGGTAGCTGAATACTCCTACACGATTTGCTAAAGCAAGGTTAAGGAGACTCATTACAACTATTGTTACAAGAGATAAAGATAAGAAGAATATTATCATATAGGGAGTTAGCAGCCTCGATTTCATTCATAAGATATCAAATAATATGTCTTATAAGAAATATCTAAATGAAATAACATCTGGTATGTCATCAATATAGACTATAGACGACTTTTAGATCGATATTGCCATGAACAAATGTTGCCCCGTAATCCAAATGAAAGATGTGTTAATTTATGGCGATAGACAATATAGATCTATAAATATACTTTACAATATGGAAATAAATCCGTTCTTTGATATTAAATTTGTCAATGTCAGAGAAACTATTACAGGTGGACTTTAATGACAAAAATAAAGGTCTTAGATTTTTAGAGTTATCCACAAATGTAAACGATTATGACACAGGCAAGCCTTTTAATTACATTATTGGAGGCAGACTGAGTAAGAAAATGATTGATGTGGATCCAGAGATGGAAGTCAAAACCGGAAATAAATATAGGCCATGATAAGATGGCAGTAAAAGATAGTGATCCTAATTATTTCTGTATAGTTATGTCACGCTTATACTTCTAAGTTACTTATAATAAAAATGACTCCTTATGATTATAGCAATATTGGAAACGTAAACAAATCAACACAACAACGCCAATAATCTCAATTTTTGCTATTCTAGCATGCTAACAGTCAGTATAATGGTTATCCAGCAGGCCTATGCATTAACACTCTTTAACTGTACTACAAGTATTGCAAACAGAGCACATCGTCTTACCCTGCAAGATGTAAACTATTGTCATGATATAAAATTTCCAAGGTCTTATATACAAATCCTACAGTTGTAACCTTTCAGAAGACTAAAGGAGAGTAACCTTGTCCTACTCTCGAAGTCTTCTTGTAATAACTCCAGCTCAAAGAAACTTAGGGAGCTGACTGAAAATATGAAGCAGACGTTTTTTCAAGATTACAAAAGTTCAATACAACAATAACCGTTGGCTTCTCATCCCGTTATGAAATAACAATACTATTTGTAGTCGGAGTCTCCTGCGTTTCTATTTAGAATACCTATTTCTATTTTCGCACACAAGTATAAATGCTATTTCTATATGCAAGTACTATATCTACATCTACACTGATTTTCTACAATACTATCCGACGATTACGACTCCAACGGAAGGAGGCTTATTATTCTTCATGAGTAGTAGTTGATGATTTTTCTAGCCTTTCTATATTCCCAAAGATCATAACCCTAATTTGATTATTCTATCACAAATCAAGAATTCCAGATTGTATAGACCCAATCACACTTACGTATTATTGCCTCTTACTATATACATGATATAGGCCTATGCTATTAGTATAGATAAGTGTAAAATAGATGTCGCGTCTCAAATATGACAATAGTGCATATGCATATGATGCAAGACATTAACTGTAGTGGAGAGTCTACTTAGATTTTGTTGGAGAATAGTAAAGGAGCACAAAAGAGTTGAGTGAAGAAGAGATGGAGGAAGTTGACAAGGCGCTGGAGAAACAGACACAGTCAAAAAAAGAGAGGCAACAACCACAACAAAAAATTTCTAAAGTATCCATTAAAAACCTAGATGCATGGTTTGGAAATAAACAGGCATTAAAGAACATCAATTTAGATGTTAAAGAGAAAACAGTCACCGCATTCATAGGACCTTCAGGCTGCGGTAAAACAACCCTTATTCGCTGTTTAGATCGCATGCATGAGATGACTCCTGGCGGAAGGGCAAAGGGGCAAGTCATTATAGATGGCATCAATATTTACGATAAAAATATAGATCCTGTAATTATTAAAAGGCGAATAGGAATGGTTTTTCAAAAACCAAATCCATTTCCTACAATGAGTATTTATGATAATGTTGCGGCAGGATTGAAGCTTAACGGTATCAAAGATAAACGTCTGATGGATGAAATCGTTAAAGATGGTTTAGAAGGTGCAGCTATTTGGGATGAAGTAAAAAACGAACTGAATAAACCTGGAATGAGTCTATCAGGAGGTCAGCAGCAACGTCTATGCATTGCAAGAGCTTTAGCAATGCAGCCGGAAGTATTGCTTATGGACGAACCTACTTCTGCATTGGATCCTATAGCATCTTCTAAAATTGAAGAGCTAATATATGATTTGAAACAAAGGTTAACGGTAATTATTGTGACACATAACATGCAACAGGCAGCCAGGGTTTCTGATTATACTGCATTTATGTACTTGGGAGAGATGGTAGAATACGGTCCAACAAAGCAGATATTTGAAAACCCACAAAAAGAGCTAACAGAGCACTATATCTCAGGTAAATTTGGTTAGGCATGTAAGTTTAGACAAAAAAGAAGTAAATATGAACCGATTACTAGCAAACTTGGATTATTATTAAAACATTGCAACACTAATCATAGAAGGAATGATATATGACGACACAGATATAATATCATAAACCTCTACATCCAACAGACACAATTTCAGATATATTTTCCTGCTACTAAATATTGTTGATTGTAGTCGGCCTTCAGTCCATCTGTTCTTATGTTAAATATAATAAGCCAATTCATGTGACCTATCATTTCTACACATAACGTCTTCTTTGATTCGACCGGATTGAAGGTATTTTGCAGGACGACAATTGCGAATGTTATTACACATATGACAACTCCAAATCCGACTAGGTATTTCAAGCCTCTTTATTTTAGTCGGATTGGCGCCTAGCTATGACTGATAGTAGTGAGACTGCATAGACCACATTAACCTCTCCTCCTGATGTTCCTGCCCTCTAAACCCTAAGTATATTTAAATAAAAACGGCAAAAACGTCCATTTTTTATAAGAATTAATCAGTATAGTATGCCTATGATTTTGAATCCTGGAATCTATCATAATTTCATGGACAGTTTAAAAGAACAAAGGAGAAAATTAAGAATTTCGGTTACCAAAAAAGAAATCTACAATAGCCTAGCATTATCAATGTCTTTTCATGATATTTTCATGAAGGAAAAATTAGCTCAAGTAACAGATGATAGCAGCAGAAAGCAAGGAAAACATCAAGATATCAAAGGAAAACGATTCTGTAGCAGCAGAAAACATGAGAATATGTAGAAAATAATGTTCAGACTTAAAAAGATAGGATTCATTATTATATTATGGATTGATGTTGGAATTTAGCAGCGGAGAAGAAAGAGAACAATATGTTTTCGAACTCTATAGATAGGGAAAGACAATTAGAGATATAGCATAGTACACATGTCATTTGCCAGTATTGGATCTATAATAAACAAGTATACAGATTATGATAATATGAATCAAATGAAGCAGAGGAGGAGAAGGAACCTGTACTCAACAGTACGAAAGCCTTTAAGTTATTTTCACACGGCAAATCTCCAATAGAAGTTGCAATTAAATTAAATCTTGAATCTCAGGTGGTAACTGTTTTCTACAGGCAATACTAGCATCTCAGAGGACTTTATCAGTTAAACGAAATATATGAAGTAAAAGGCTATCTTCCAGGATATATGAAATTATTTTTGATAATGAAGAAACATGGATTAAAGAGGGGGATAGCATAGTTGAGATCTAAACGGTCACAACCAATTATTGTAAAATAAATACAATTCATATAGTCGATTATATTACTATATATTTAAAATAGATCTACACTATTAGTATAGGCAATTATAAAATAGACGGAGCATTATCGAATATAATAGGTAGGGCGGTTAATATTATTCCTACAAAACCTCATGAACAACGCAATAAACAGTTATCTTCCTTTTTCCTTAGCGGAAAGCGGAGGGGAGATAAGGCCTTTTACATTGTCACTATAGCTGCTGCTGCGTATACACTTTTAATGGTTGCTCTAATAGCATACGCAGTCGGGAATGGATCTCAGAAAATATTTTCCGTTGAAGGTTTTAAGTTTTTTACCAGCACTGACTGGAATCCAGTCGAAGGCCGCGCATCATTTGGCGCATTGCCTTACATTATCGGAACTCTAGTTAGCTCGGCAATAGCGATGGCAATCGGTGTTCCCATTAGCTTAGGAATTGCAATATTTCTATCTGAAATGGCTTCTACGAAAATAAGTGCTCCATTATCCTTTGTGATTGAAGCACTGGCAGCTGTGCCGAGTATAATTTATGGTTTATGGGCATTGTTTGTTTTCAGATTCTGGATCTTGAATTTGATTGAATTGCCACTTTATAATGCGTTTGGAAAATCAATCCCATTTTTCGCGACAACTCCATTTGGACTGGATATTTTTACAGCTGGTATAGTTCTGGCCATAATGATAATACCTATTGTATCTTCAATATGCCGAGAAGTGATGAGAAATGTACCAGATTCACAGAGGGAAGCTGCATATAGTCTTGGAGCAACTAGATGGGAAATGGTTAGGATTGCCGTTTTCCCTTATGCAAAATCAGGAATATTAGGAGCAGCAATGCTAGGTTTGGGAAGAGCAGTAGGAGAAACACTGCTCGTTACTTTAATCATTGGAAATACCATAGGAGCAGCTGCTATTCCTACTTCTCTTTTTTCCCAGAGTCAGACATTGTCAAGCTTGATTGCTAATGAATTTAATGAAGCGTCTTCTGATCTTCAACTGTCTGCATTAATCGGTTTGGGAGCAGTTCTGCTTATCATTACCATGGCTATCAATATTGGAGCGCGTTTATTAGTTTCAAGAATGGTAAAGGTTAGCCCAGGAATTAAGGAGCAGTAGTAAAGCAGTGGTGATAAGTATAAGTTGGCGAAAGAAGAAGCATCAAAAATTAATTACAAAGACGAGATCCAAGGTATAATGTCAAGGATATCTTCACGCCGTAGATTTGTAGACAAGATTGTTAGCATGTCAGCAATCTTGTGTGTTATACTCGCTGTGGTTCCTTTAGGAAGTATTTTGATAGAAGTTGTAAGAAATGGCGCTCCGGCTTTGAGTATCAATTTCTTGACACAGACACCCGGAGCTATCGGATCTGGCCTAGGAGGGATAGGTCCTGCCACCGAGGGAACTTTGATTGTAGTTGGTT
Source organism: Candidatus Nitrososphaera maunauluensis (assembly GCA_041156085.1). GTDB lineage: Archaea > Thermoproteota > Nitrososphaeria > Nitrososphaerales > Nitrososphaeraceae > Nitrososphaera_A > Nitrososphaera_A maunauluensis. Next base: position 1,904 of record JBEVTH010000049.1, on the reverse strand, counting down.
TGGCAACAGTTATTGGAGTACCGATAGGTGTATTAGCTGGGATTTATCTATCAGAATTTGCAGGCAATGGCATATTTCCATCGAGTGTTAGATTCTTCAATGATGTTCTTGTAGGTTTGCCTTCGATAGTGATTGGTATAGTGGGATATGTTGTATTGGTACTAACAATTGGTTCATTCTCTGTGTGGGCAGGGGCATTTGCTCTGTCAATAATTATGATTCCAATTGTTGTTAGAGTCACTGAAGAAACACTTAAGATTGTTCCAAACTCTTTGCGAGAGGCAGGATATTCTCTAGGAATTTCAAAAAGAAAGGTAGTATTACACGTAGTTCTTAACAGCGCAAAAAGCGGTGTAATAACAGGAATAATATTGGCTATATCAAGAATAGCTGGAGAAACTGCTCCTTTAATCATGACAATACTAGGAACTGATCTATTCTTTACGAGTCTAAGCGGACCAGTAGACGCACTACCTCTGAGGATCTGGAGATTGGCATCCCAACCATATCAATATGCCCATGACTTTGGCTGGGGAGCTGCACTTATACTCATACTTTTAGTAGTTGGCTTGAGCCTCGGTCTAAGGCTCTTATCCTACAAACGAGGATATAAGATCAGGACCATTGCAGCTGGTTGATACCATATGTATGCAAAAGATAAACTTCAACTGAGTCTACTTAGAATTAGCTGGAGAATAGTCAAGGGAGCACAAAACAATTGAGTGAAGACATCAAGGTTGACAACACCATTGATAAGCATAGAGTCAAAAAAAGGAACAGAAACAGCTACAACGAATAGTTCACAAAGTATCCATTAAAAACCTAGATGCATGGTTTGGAAATAAACAGGCATTAAAGAACATCAATTTAGATGTTAAAGAGAAAACAGTCACCGCATTCATAGGACCTTCAGGCTGCGGTAAAACAACCCTTATTCGCTGTTTAGATCGCATGCATGAGATGACTCCTGGCGGAAGGGCAAAAGGTCAAGTTATGCAAGTAAATTTGGATGATAATGACGATCACGATAAGGATTGTGATGGTTTAATACTGGATATTGTATTGTTTACTTGACTCGCCTTCTACATCCTGGTATTGAACGTATCTGCAATGTAATTATGGATATGGCTAAATTGTCTGAGAATTCAGTATTCGCTGCAGTAGAGTCTTATCAAGAGAGCACGCTTATTAAAAAACAAATCTAATGATATTGCTTGTTCGATCAACTTTAATGGCTGTTCTTTTTCCTTTCTCTTCGTCGCTCAAGTAGCAAACCGGCAATATTTCTAGACCTCTCAAGGTGATTGAAGAATATAGTATAACGTGTCATTCTTAACAGAAGTTTCTTTATCGCTCTGCAAATTCCATGTAACATTTTATCTCGGATTTCTGACATGCCTTGTAATTGCTCTACAGTTGACTTTGAGTCACTTCTAATATCTATAACAAGCTGTTGTGGTCCTTGTTGTTGTTTTTTCTTTGTGTTTTTTGACATTGTTTTGAAATTAAGACGATGATCTACTAAGGCAAAGTATATTGCTAGCATTTCCATTCTCTGGACACCGAACTTGTCCTTTTTAACAGCAGGACGGACCGCTCTAATTCTGCTATTCCCTGTAAAGTGATTATACCACGCAGTATATCCAGAAGGCGAACCATCAACATCTATTATGATATTTGACAGATGCAATCTGTTCGAAAGTTGTACGTCCTGGTATAAGTCATTGTCCTATATAGAAGATTAACTAGCATTTTATGATCATGTTATAATAGCGTCTATGAACAACTAAAGATCCCTATAAAAAGGATAGATCGTGTCTTGAACATTGATCCTTCTCCTTCTGAATTCATGATTGGTAGATACTCACTTAGCGCTCTCATTAGATTCCCAGATAGCGAAACTG
>JBEVTH010000048.1:0-13507 GCA_041156085.1 Candidatus Nitrososphaera maunauluensis | reverse complement strand
CATATATTTTTGAGTGTTTTTCAACCTTGGTGGCAAAGCTTATCTGTTTAATGAACTATAATACTATATTCAGATTAAATGAATAACAACAGTGTAGAAAAGCTGTCTAAAGTAGTATCAGCTAAAGTAACTCTAGAGGACTACAACTTGTGTAAGGAAATAGCAGCCAAATTATATGAAAATGGAGAAATAGGAAGGAACTCGGTATCCGAACTTGTACGTGTACTAGTAGAGTCACTCTTATCCGACTGCCGTAAGAAACAGGAAAACTTACAAAGAAACCGTGACAAGAATAATTATATCAACACACAAAGTAATCTAGAAAATAAAATGCAGTTTCCAATGGAGCAGCAACATTTTCCTATGCCATGCTCTTTGATCTCTACACAAGAATATTATTATAAGCAAATGTATGAACGAAGAGAAAATAATCAACAGCTTTATGACATAATATCTAAAATGCCAGAGACACCTACTTTACCACCAAATACAAAAACAAAGCCATGACAATAAGAGAAAAACATATCCACAATAATCCTATCAAATCATCATATAATGACATATGTGATGATTTTAGACTCGCGTTGAAGTTTTACCGTTTTGAAGAAAGTAGCAACTAATGTTATTGATGTCAAAAACAAAGAATGAAAGTAAATAATAGATTGGTTCCTCCTGCTATCATTTTAAATACTTTCAGGTTTGATCCTAAAGAGATCCAGAATTCCAATGTACTATAGGCATCTTTTGTTTTTTGCCAGAAACAGTATCAACACATTAATGTAAGACTTTTTATCCTCACGATGATGCCTTTGTTGTAGTTGGTCAAGTTAGACGATAAGTCGCGTATAGAAGCAGAACAGATAATAAAGAACCAATTATCTGTTGTAACCGACAATCCTTCTATCATAAAGGGCAATGGCTGCGCTGCATGTCATGTGTTATTCAAAGTCAAAGAGATAATGCATGTGAGCGAGCAGGATGCGGCCGACTTACTTTCAGAAGTCCTATTGGACAACAAGCCTCTCAACGATGAGTTCATTTCAATGGTCGAAGAGATACACATGAAAACCCGTATGGTGGGCAATGTATTCGCAATCAAGACAAGAGAGGCAAAAGACCGATACATCGATTCTAATTTCAAGAACACACTCAGCGAGTTGACGAGCGACGCGTCTGCATATGGAACAGAGATAGTGATGAGAAGGCTGATCTTGTCTAACATTGCTCTCAACATAGCTCAAAATCTAGGAGTTGACTATCATGCCGCCATGGAGGAACTATACTATTACATGAGAAAGAAAGACATACAGACTCACGAAGAGCTGATGCAGTCAATAAGGTCTTTGCTGACTAAGAGAGGTGTTGATAAGCCATAATGGCGATGACATTTACATGAAGATAATCATTTTGAAGAGATAACCGAATAAGGTTAACAAAATATCAAGTTTCGGTTTTATAGCCTATTACTATTCGCCAAGAGTAAATCAATTGATACAGTGTATCGTACTATTATACTGCATATTTTAGCGAATTTCGAAATCTCAGATATTTCGTGGTATTTATTTACTTCTCCTTTTTTCTTCATACCACTCTTCCAAGACCCGAATTGAAGCTTTATTTTCTATATTGCCAGCAATATTATTAACGTGTCAGACAAAAAGCTCTGGTAACTTATAGGAGTTTTTAGACAGGTGGTAACTTAAGGAGTCTTTCGTTATTGATTCTTCTTTGTTTTTACTATATGAGCAGCACATATTCTTTACTCTTGTTGGTTGAGTGTAATGCGTAAGCATGGAAGGGGTTGTTAAAAAGGAAAGGGTAAAAGAAAGATATGGCAAAATAGCATTAACAGGAAATTCTGATTGTTGTTGCATGCCAGGGGAATGTTGTGATGATAGTAGTAATAATAGTCCTCCTCCACCATCAGACACAAGTATTACTTCAGCTGTTGATGGCAATGGAGTTGCAGTACAAAATGGCGGTACTACTCTTTCTACTTCCATTACATTTACGTTTACAGCTAGACAAGGCACTAATCTTATTGCAGGCTTTCAATGTAGTTTAGATGGTAGCCAGTTCTCTAGTTGTACTACTACTAACCCAGGTACAGTTACCCTAGGTCCAAACCTAGCAGTAGGAAAACATACCTTCCAAGTAGTAGCTGTAGACAGTTTCGGGCTTAAAGATCCAAATCCTGCTACCTTTAGCTGGACAATAATTCCTGGGCATGGAGGACAGGGTGGAAATGGGGGTAATGGAGGAATAGGCGGAAGCGGTGGTAACGCCAATGGAGGAAATGGTGGCATTGCAAATGGTGGAAGCATTGGTAATGCCAATGGAGGCGTTACTGGAAATGGAGGCAATGGCGGTAACGCCAATGGAGGAAGCGGCGGTATTGGTAGTAATGGCGGCTCTGGGGACAGTAGTAATATTCTTCCACTATCACACTAACTAACCGACTCGACTTGGTTAATCTATATCTATTAACTATAATTATAAAATAGGATTTCACAAAAGCTAGAATGTATTTTCTGATATACATGAACAACAAAATATGAACCATTGGAAATATCATGCATACTAGCAGAGAGAGAAGTTGAATGCACAAGGTGTAAATTCAGATTAAAAGAGAGGGATTAACAATGGTAGCTTATGAACCACACAGCTACTACAATTTTTCCCTCTCTTAATGTGATAATGTTACATTTTATATTTTATAACGGATGTGATTCTAATTTTAGTTTCTTAGACATAGAAAATACACTTTACTTAATGTTATCCATACATTGTAACAACAAAGTAATTGCTAAAAGTTAATAACATTGCAAAATGCTCAAAAACCCACTCAGACATCTTTCAAGGTAAAATAACCAACAGTAACATTGTATAAGAGGTATGGTCAATTAGTCTATCATAACAAAGGCACCGGTGCTTTTTCTCCAATATAGTCATCTAAAGAACAGACTTAGGATTTTTAAGATTGCAACTTAGAGGGTACAATAGCCCATGTACGATGTATCCAAACTAAAATACAAAATTAACTATAACCGTGCTTACTACAATTTCAAGACAAAGAAATACGAAAGTGGAGAAGATAGTTACCTTACCTACTAAAATGGCTTTGAATATATTTTATTTAACGAATCGAACCTGAAAAATCTTTAGTGTTATATTATATAATTTCATCACTTCAGCACCTTGGGAAAGAACTAGTAATTACCTTTTTTGCCAACTTCCTACAATCAATTATTAGGGTGTTTATAATTGTCTTTTTCAAAAATATGCTCTATATATTGTTGCCAAGTATCAATAATCTGTTCTATGTTTGCATTGCTTATCCAAAGCTTTCGTAATGTTTGGGCTGACACACTTTCAAGTACTTTATGAGCTATACTACCAGCAATATATGACTCCGCGTCATCCTTTTCCGGAACAATCCCCATGACCCGAGGCAGTTTAAACTTCAAGCCACAAATAGCAGCGCGACTGATTCAGTGGATTCAGCTAAATGATATGATTAGTTATCTGGAGCAAGTTGCCTGATTATATCTCTATTACTCTGCAAAATCAGTCTCCAAAATTATTATTAGCCGTGTAATGCTTACGTACAAAATGATGCTCACAGTACAGGTAGCCACAACTCCCATACAGGAGATTTACTGCTTTTCCTTTAGTAGCAATCATTTGATTCATCTATTATTTGCAATTACACCAAACTCAAACCAAGGAAACCGAAATGATACTGTATAGTACCTACCAACCTGCATTCATAGTCAAGATAAGAATGAGAACCGAAATATGTTTGCCTTCACGCGTCTCACGAGCCAGTTCTCGAAGTGTGAACTCATTTGGTTCTTTCCCATCGCTATTTTTCTTTATTTTCATACAAATATCGATAAGTTAAGATTGTCTTATGCTATATCTGGCTTGATAAATACGTTTCTCGGTGTACCTGCATCTCATCGATACAATACAACTGGATCTTGAGATAAACTTCAAATAGACCAGCGCCTTCTAATCGAAAGAAAGAAAGAACGAAAATGACTTCAATTCATACTTTTAACCTTGAATCTATTAGGCCACAAGCTGTTCTCGATGGAGGCACCAGAGCCATTGCTAACAAAGATAATTTTCCTATGCTCAATGGAATGTCATTGTATTCCCTACGATTAGGCAGTGGGGGTGTCAGAGAACCTCACTGGCATCCTAATGCTGATGAACTCGGCTACTGTTTAGCAGGTAAAGCTCTTATGACTATCTTCAGCCCAGGAGCTGGACATGATACCTTTACTGTCGATGCAGGTGAACTTGTATTTGTTCCTAAAGGCTATCTTCATCACATCGAGAATATCGGTGATAATGAAACTAAATTTGCTATTGCGTTTAACCATGAGAAGCCAGAAGACATTGGAATCTCTGGGTCAACTGGTTCAATACCTGACAAAATACTTGGAGCCACTTTCGGACTTGGAGCAGAGTACTTCAGCAATTTCAAGAAATCTAGTCATGATCTACTTATAACATTCAGATCCGAGGCAGAGCAAGATGCTTCTACTACTAATACAACAACTACTACTAAGACTTATCGGAGAATATCTAATTACCACAAATTTAACCTTAAAGATTTTCCACCCATGGTGCAAACTAAAGGTGGTATGGTTTCGCTAGGCAATGCCAATAGCTTTGGAATCCTGAGTGGTCTTGCGTGTTATCTTCTAACTTTGAAACCTAAAGGAATTAGGGAACCTCACTGGCATCCTAATGCGGCCGAGTTAGACTATGTCATAAGTGGAAGGGCACGGATGACCATCTTTAGCCCAGGGGATATCGTAGATACGTTTGAGGTGGGGGCTGGAGAAATTGTATTTATTCCTTCAGCGTACTTTCATTATATAGAAAATGTAGACGACAGCAACGATATGCAATTTGCGGTGTTCTTTAACCATGAAAGACCAGAAGATATCGGTATTTCTGGTGCCTTCGGTGCGTACTCAAATGAGGTCCTAGGATCTATCTTTGGTTTACAGCCAAAAATCCTGGAAGCATTACCGAAATATCAGGAAGACCTCTTTGTTGTATCTGCAGGCTAAATAGCTCACCTGTTGAAAAACCTGAGGGTACTGGCCCCTCACTTTGGATAACAAGTTGCAATGGAGAAAAGATGATGCACCTTAGATGGTCTTAATTAAGAGTATTGCCCATGTTTTTTGTACAGCCTTTAGTGGCTGATAGGATACAAGCACTTTCGTATCATTAACTGATTCTACTATAGATCCTGATTTACCTGCTATCGCATTTCTAAAGCTTTCAAGATTAGCAAAGGACTCTTTGGGAACATAATTATTATCACTACTCGATGAGGAATCAACTATCGCAGTCCCATTATGATCTACAAGTACGATTAGTTGGACATTATTTGTAACATTAAGGGATCTAATGGATTGATCGAAATAAGTAAAATTTAATCCTCCAATCAAAATCCCAACTAGTGATTTGTTATCATTTTGTGAATAGATTGGAATTGCTACTACTGCATGTAGTTTACCTGTAGGAACATTAGTAATGACGTTACTCATGTACGGTTCCCTAGAAGCAATTACACCTTTGTAATGTTCCCTGAATGCAAAATTGTGTGGTTGGAGTTTAATCTGAAAGGGAAAATAAGGCTCACTAAGGTAGTCGTCGCCACCAGGTGTCAGATAACCGATATACTGAAAGATCTTGTACTTGGACAAGATATCTTCAGCCAACTTTCTTTTTGGCTCGTCTGCGTTTTGCGGTATGCCATGCGATGTTTTTATGGTACTTTTAAGAAGCGCTACATCAGGTGAATTCGTCATAGGGGTTGTATTATTAGATATTAATTCTAACGCCGAAACTCCATCTCTTATCATATCTTCCAGATCCTTGGCCAATAACTTTGCTTTTTGCTCTTGATCATTGGATATAATCGTTAAATTAGAATTAGAAGTAGTTGGAATTCCAGATGCGTTATGAGTCACACCTGTCAAATTAGCTGAAACAGCACTTCCCTGAGCATTTAAGGTGGATCCTAGACTAGAAGAAGGAATAGACATCAATATTATCCCAGGCAATGAAATTATCAACAGGGTTAAGATTGAGCCAAGGATCATATTGCCTGATACTGCAGATGTAATTGCTTTAATAAGGATTTCTCAACCATAAATTTCACTAAAGGAGGTGTTGCACTGAACAGAGGTGACACTATGGCTGAACAACTCATGCAGGTTGTAACTCAGCATAGGTGTCCATTGTTTCAACCAACTTAGAGGGTAATAGTGGTAACAGTAGTCAAATCGCCATATCAATCGTTTGTCATGCAGCGTGATTTTATAGAACCAACTTTATTGTCTTTGCCTTCATCTATTGCGTTTCCATTACTGCCTGACGTGATCTATTGACCTTGGACTATTGCTATGATATTTGGACTTTCATTAGTTATGTGTTGTTTTATACAACAGCCAGTTTCAATAGATTATTTGATGAGGCGAGTGAAATCTGAGTTAGATTAGATTGAATTCTAATGCCCTCTGACTTATCCTATCATGTGTATTCTGAAAGTCCTCATCATTGACTTTGCCATTCCACAATGGGTTTTTTTCCAATGAGCAAATCCAGAGCGTATTTATCACATCCTGTATACCAGATAACTTGACTGTCTTTGAACGCTATTTTCTTTGAATGTAACATGGTTCTTAGTTTTATTTCAGAATTTGTGGGAGTAGGAGCTTTGAAGCCGTTGTTTACTATATCAAGAGGATTTTTGATTATACAAAGTATAGTTTACTGGTTTAAGTGAATCATTTTGTTCTTTCTTCGGTGCCAAGATAGATCACTTTTCCTCTTTTTATTAGACTAGATTTTACTTAACTTTAACCATTTCTCTTAACAATCAGCCCTTTTTCTATATAACAAAGGATTTAGACAACTGTAATTGATAAAAAGTATTGCGAATTTTCTCTATAAATGGAACCAAACTTGCTCAAATAAGAGAGCAGCAATTTCCAGAGAGTGAAATCCAGCGGTTAACTGAAGCAAATCTGCACGATCTATTTGAACTTAATTTTGTAAAGTCTGAATTTGAACTTCATAGTTTCAGAATAGATACTCTTGGATTTGACAAAGAATCTGGAGCATTTGTCATAATATAGTACAAAAAGTACTTCATTGTGTGTGTGCTACATCACTAGAGTGTGTATGACCTCTGAAATTTAATAAAAATATTAAATAGAAGTACCCAACGCTGATTATCACATTAATGATATCACTTTTGATATAACCTAAAAAAGCGTGGTTGACCAGTAGTCTAAAAAAGATCCTACTGTTATGACATTTCGTTAAAACCTGTCTATGCGAAACTAATCGGTATTTTCTCTACATGTGTTATGTCGAGGCTATCATCGACCACGTGATATTCAGCTATTGATGGCATGCCAAAGTTTGTTGCTTCTAATACTAGATAGTCCTCTATCACCGAAAGAATATAGTCGTATTTCGTTCGCCTTGGGATCGATGGCTTGATACAAGCATTATCATCATCTCACAAGCCTCTTCTTTACTATCTTGGACAGCTTTTGGAAGTATTATTTTGACAGGATTTCCCATTTTGTTTTCTAACTTCAGTCGATAGAAATAAGTTTTCTTCAGCTTTTGTGAACCATTAGCTTCTCAAAAATGTACAACGATCATACACAACAACTACGCTGTTTATAATATTGTAATCGATATTAACGGCAAGGGATTTCAATTCTATTCCTATAACTTCAAGGCTTAAAATAACAGGATTTTATGCAGAATTATTGCCATTTCTAATGCAAAACTGTATGTTGCATCAAGTTATGAAATTCTGAATCTGACATCTTCTTTCTTAGCATGTTAACATCTTCACCTACATAATACTGAAGTTTACGATTTTCATCTGTTATGGCCTGCAATATCATTTTTGCAACATTTTCTGGGCCAGGAGCATTTTGCATGGCAGGATAATAGTTAAATTGAAATTTATTTAATAGAGGTAAATATGATGAATTCGGATTTGAAGCATTCTTTGCTTCCATTCACAAAATTAGTCTATAATATCTTCATGCAATACGATTTAATTGATTATCCTATCATGGAAAAAAAAATTACATTGGTAAAGTATTGCATGTTCTTCCAAAGATAGGTATAATTCCTCTGGCAACTGATCGTCCTGTAAGCTATATAATTATTGACTAGTAATATTGTTCTAATCTATTGAAATTTATTTATTTATCTAGTAATATTGCTGCTAGTGGTTTGTGCACGTCTTCTTCCTTGAATTCCAGTAAAAATCATTTGAATTCCGGTTATAAGAAGCCCTATACCAATTACTGTTCCTGCTAATACTGCACCAAATAATGGAGATGCTAACACTACAACAGAAAGAGCTATAGCCATGATTCCAACACCGATAAGAAATGCCCGTGATATACCAGAATGCTTACCTGAGAATCCTTCTATTATTCTTGCAACACCATTAATTAGGAACGCAATACCAATGAATAGTACTATGGTTATAGCTGCTGCAACAGGATAAGACATTGCTATAGCTGCAAATATGAGAACAAGTACTCCAAGACCTATAGTTGACCATCTGGACTTTCTAGGTGAAAAAATTCCAACTATAATTTCTTCTATTCCGACAAAGAATAAAACTACAGTAAGTATCCAAACAATTGAAATGAATGTGACGCCCGGGTGCACTAGAGCAAATATCGATAGAGCAATAGTTAGAATTCCTAAACCTATTTGTACAGCCCTAATCCAGCCAGGAGACTTTTGTGGATACATACATATTAGGATTCTATGTCGAGAAATATAAATATAAAAATACTTAATTTAGAAAATTCTTCTAAAAGTCTGTATTACTATAGAAAAACCTCACATCGCCTGCAGTATTTCTTTCCTTCGATATACTGATTATACTCAGAATATGAAGTATGTCAAGGTGATCCAACTATCCTCGATTGTAATACTACTAGTACAGCTTCAAAACATCCTTCAGAAGCTATAAACCATTATATCAAGACTAGGAATTTACATGAAGGTACACAGATTTATAACTTGGCATATGAAGAATTGGAAAATGTATCAGTAACTCTTAATCACACACCAAGCAATAATATTGCTTCTGTAGTTCACTTTGGAAATTCTGAAACTAGTTGTTGCAATTACACAGATAGGTTACATTATTGATTACCCACATGGGTTACACTTCGCTGCCTAGTCCTTGTATATGTGGTAGATGTAATTAATCTTTGTAGGAATATCTCTGAGGGAGTAAGACCGTTTATGCCTCCATGTTCTCTGGTTTCATTGTACGCTTTTACAAACATGTCATATCTTTGTTTACCATCATCTGTGTTTAGAATGTCTTCTAATGCTAGAAATTCATTCTTTACTACTTTGTTATATGCTTCTACTTTACCCTGTAACTGTGGATAAGAATTTGGTATTTGCTTGTCCTTTATCTGATTGTATACGAGGAAATGTCTGAACATTTTGGATGTAAACTGTTTACCGTTATCATGCATTATCTTCTTGGGCTTACCATTAACCATTATCCAGTCCTCTAATACATTAAGAACATCAATTGACCTCTTTCTTTCAGACCATCTGCTTGCTACTTTTCTGGAGCAGTCATCCAAACAACTGATGATGTAGTTCCTTTGACTTGAATTACTAAGATACAATGGGCCCAGGATATCCATCTGTACCATATCATTTGGATGTTTCATGGCAAACCGCTTGTATCCTCTTCTTCTATATTGACACTTTAGGATGTTAAGACCATGTCTCTTGAGTGTCTTGTATACAGTCCGTGTACTTAATGACAATCCAACGATTCTTTTTAATCTAAATTTGATTCTATTACATCCAAATCTTTTGGTTAAACGTAGATCAAGTATTGTTTCTTGTATTTCGGATGTTACCTTCATGTACGTGATATTATGAGGTCTTTTAGAGAGATCTGATAATCCCTCTATCCCTTTCTCTTTGTATCTATTCTTCCACTTATAGTAGCTCTTTCTAGACGTACCATATCTCTTGCAAATAATAGATACAGACTCACCAGTCCATTCTTTTTCATGTATTAGATTATACCTTTTATCGATTTCTATTTGGATACACTTCCTCACAGCAGAAGTGTAACCCATGTCGGTAAGCTAAAATGTCACCTATGCCTGTAAGTACAACAATTAGATACAATAAAAAAAGATTCATTTACCAATCACATTTCTTATCATGGCTCATAATTGTTGTACTTCCAGACATGGTTGACAAAACGATGTACCATCATGGCTGACACTTTTTGTCTTGTTTTAGTGTATCAGTATCGGTTGTTTTAAACATTTCATAAACTTCTCTGCTGGTGTCATTCCCTTTATCCCACCATGTTCTCTTTCATAATTATATGAATTGACAAATAATTGGCTTTCTTTGCCAATCCTTTTCATCTATTAATTCTTCTTCTTGTAGAAATTCAGGTATGATTATCTTGTTGTACGCTTCTACTTTGCCCTGTTCTTGTGGATAACCTTTGGGTATTTGCTTGTTCTTTATTCCATTAAGGATAAGAAAATTTTTGAATTTGTTAAATGTAAATTCTTTGCCACCACCATCATGCATTACCTTCATTGGCTTATTATGGAGTTTGACCCATTCTTTGAGAACCGACAGTGCTTCTTCACTAGTTCTTCTGTTACACCATTTGCTCACTACTTTTCTTGAGCAGTCATCTATAGCATTAATGAAATAGTGTTTGGTGCGTGAAGCTTTTAGATAAAAAGGTCCTTTGGTGTCCATTTGAACCAATTCATTTGGATGTTTCATTTCAAAACGCTTGTATTTTCTTTTTATTAGTTTGATAGATAGTACATTGAGATTGTGTCTTTTTAGAAGATTGTAGATGGTTTTTGTGCCTAAGCTAACTCCATACTTTCTCTTTAACCTATACTTTATTCTCATTGGACCAAACCTATAATTTAGTCTTAGTTCAAGGATAAGCTTTTCCAGCTCTTCAGTTACTTTCTTCTGTTTAATTCTGTGTGGCCTTCTTGATTGGTTCTTTAATCCATCTATTCCATGTGTATTATATCGTCTCTTCCACGTGTACCATGTTTCTCTCGAAACTTCAAATGCAAACGCAACACAAACATCAGATATAGTCTTACCTGAACGCTCAGATTCAATTATCATTCTGTACCTATTTTCTATTATATCCAATTGTTATTACACTCCAGGACTGGAGTGTCAACTATGTGCGGAAGCAGCGCATTTACCAAAGATCCTTGGTTTTGAGTTAATTTCCCCTTATGACTGTATTGACTCAAAAGGACAGTACCCTCAAGTAATTTGCCGTAATCTCTATTGATTCATTAACCCAGATGTGAAACTGTTATAGTTATTATTGTACACTCAGTGTGGTACAATGAAAAAGACAATATCTGTCACTTTGATACTTGCAATTGCTTTTGGGCTAGTTTTAGCGGCTACAGGACTTCATTCGTTGCCGGTTTATGCACAAACAAACGCGACAAAGAACAAAACTCCTAGCGCTACGGGAACAAATGCAACAAAAGGCTCAGGGGCTTCTGCTGGAAATTCTACAGCTCAACAACAACCAAGTGCTAACAAGGGCGGCGCAACCAATACCAAATCTAGCACCTCCCCTACTACCACCGCAACGGTAAAAGGCGGGCCTAAAGCTGCTGGAACCGCCAGCCAATTGAACCAGATAGAAGGGAATAATACACAAACCCTCTCTAAAAATGCAAATATAGCTAACAAACCCGGTATTGCAGGATTAGCCGGAGAAAGTAACACTACTGGCAAGTAGAGACATACGATGAAATCCTTGTGTAAATAGAACAACAAGAAAAATTTCTTTTTTTTTAGCTTAAGTTCAAATCTTCAGCCTTAACATATCAATACCATGAGTAAAATATTGTCTTATACGATGTTATTAACAAAAGATACAAAACTGAAGGTAAAGTAAAAGCACTCCTGGCAACTCAAGGAGAGGAGAGCGGGGTTTTATTGCAAAAGAAAATAATCGTCTAATAGTAGCCGAAACTTTCAATACAACGATCTCTCAATATATTCTTCTTAAATATGATATAGTATAATATGATATAGTATAGGTCTTTGCAGGTTATATTATAAAATGGATGATGACGTAGAAGAATCAGTAGTGGCCAAGTCAACAGGGCAACAAGAAGAGAAGGATATAGCACTGAAAGATGCTGCGCTATACAGTACCTTAAATTCAAAGAAAAAGATGACCAAAGTCCAGGCTGGTTACAAAGAACAAGAAAAAATCCAGGAGAAGCAAAGCAAAGATCACAACAGCCAGGCATGTATAAAGTGTAAGTTCAATCTACCAGACGAGAAAAAGTGTCATATTGTAGAAGGAGAAATCAACAATGAGTACGGTGTTTCAAACTACTTTTCTCCAAAAGGTGAAGGGATGTTACCAGGAGATATTGTCTGGGATTTTATAAAAAAGACAGGTAGAAAACTTGAGTATGAAGAGGGTCATGTTATTGGCAAAGGTGCAGAAGGATATCAGTGCAAGGATTGCAAGTATTATATGTATTCTGATAGGTGTTTACTGATAAAGGGGACTACCTTTACACCTGAAATGAGCTGCGCTATTGTTGTAAAGATTGGTAATGGAACAGAGCTTTAAGTTTGGAAAACAAATGGGTCATGATCATCATCATCATCATCATCATCATCTTCAATCAATTCTTTTTTATGATGGATTTTGTCTTTGCTTATTTTTGCCATCATCACCCTGAGACCTGGCGAATGGAATAATGATCATCCTACAGAAAGCGATGGGACAGTTATAGCTTTGGCAAAACAAAAAGAAGGCACCAATAATTGCTTTCTAAATGTTATGAATGAATTATTAGTTCAGATCTAGTTTGTAGCATTATTATTTCGGACACATCAAATCCAGGTGATGCCGCTTAACAAGTCGTGGCATGAATATAATGAGTCATTAATTGAGCGTGGACGAATTCTTATGGATATTAATCTTCTAGGATCAGATAAGAGGGAGACTAAGAATATGAACAAAGGTAAGTAAGGTTGGAGCTGCCTTTGAATATTCACATACTTATATCCAGGTTCTAGCGTTTCTTAGGATTGGATTCAAAATTGCCTATAGGACTGTATAAGGGATCATACGAGGACTATCTGATTATATCAGGATTGAAGAAATTCATTTTACACAGATCAGAGTCCCCTCCAATCAGCAGGACAAACATAGAACTTGGATGACAGATAGGTATGCAATATTCTTCTTCTCAATCTTCGTTTCTTGCAAATTGAATTTGGATAGAAGTATATACTTGTCTGTCTTTATGGTTCAACTGGTTCTCTTTGGAATAGGTATGGAAATGTGCTTTCCTTTGAAGAAATCAATAAAATTTCAAGGGATGTACTCATAAAAACA
>JBEVTH010000047.1:0-13618 GCA_041156085.1 Candidatus Nitrososphaera maunauluensis | reverse complement strand
GTAATTATCACAATAATGCATAAATGGAGTAACTTGGATATCCTCACACAACAAATGGGTTTCATAGCCTTGTACAGCTCTTTTGGCTTGCAAATTTTCTGTTCAGGCAATATTTACTTTTGTTGTAACGACATATCTTCGATCATAAAATAAAATTGTACAATGTGATGTAACTAAACTAAACTCATTTTGGCTTTTTTATATTTCTAATTTCTCTGTATTATCTGTATTATACCAAAGCTCTTTTTTTTGACTTTTATACAACCTCTATTTGTAACAATTTTTGGACTCATTGGAAATTTGTAGCTATAATACATATTTTTCTCAAGCGGAAGAGAACTAACTTCCATTGCTTGGCAATCAATTCCACTCTCTCTCATTTCTTCTGCCAACATTTGATTCAAATCAATTCGTCTAAAAGTTGCAGATTCAGTATCATCAGCTTCATGTTCTGGATGCTCATCCTCAGCTGTAGATTGGTAATGTTTCTGTCCAAGTTTATCTTGATTCATGAGAAACTATAGAGATATCATTCAAATAAATACTACGATTATAAATTCACTAATACTAGTTACATGCATAGCATAAGATATATTATAGAATCTTCCTTCGAAGACGAGGTCAGTAGTCTACCTGGAAATCACATTCTTATGTCGTGTCAATAATATGACCAACACTGCTGTTAGTGATTATCTCTCCAATCGGTTAAAGCACTCAAAAATTACTAGGGATGTTTGAAACTAATTTGACTTCTATGCTTAATAACATACATAAAATGTAATACTACTATAGATTTATCATATACTCGTAAGTAAGTCTTAAATCAACGATTGAATACTTGCTGAGTGATTATTTAAGATGCATCACCAAAATGCAAAATCTTCTTTAAAATTTACTGACAAAACTATTGTGATCACAGGTAGTGGAACTGGTATTGGCCAAGCAATCGCCAAAAAATTTGCTCTTAATGGCGCCAATATTATCATTATGGGTAGAAGGAAGGAACCTTTAGACCAAACCTCTGAAATCTTAAAAGGTGTTATAAGAGATTCAGGGTCTTCAGGCAAAGTGCGAACTTTTTCAGGAGTAGATGTATCTGACGAGATTGGAATTAATGAGATGTTCAAAAATATTGAACAGGAATTCGGTAAAGTTCATGTCGTTGTGAATAATGCAGGGGTTTCAGGTCCAGTAAAGACATTTACAAATGCCGATTTCAAGGAATTTAGAGATTGTGTTGCTATTCACCTCACAGGTACTTTCTGGACTTCAGTTCAGAGTCTGCAAAAGATGGAGCCAGGAGGAGAGATAATTACAATTTCGACATTCTTTACTGAAGAAAATCGTTACGAACAAAGACCGTACAGGTTTAGAACCCCATATACTGCTGCACAGGGGGCAAAGAACAGACTTGTAGAAGCATTAGCATGGGAGCTAGTAGAAAAAGGCATTAGGTCGATCGCTACAAACCCTGGTCCTGTCCACTCGGATAGAATTTACAAAACAGTTTATCCTAAGGCTGCAGCCGAATTTTTAAGAATTGGTGGCTATCCAGAACTCACATCGATTGAAATTGAAAAAGTGGCTACCAAAGTACTTCCATTGCTAGGCGAACCTGACAACATTATTTCTAATGGAATAAAAGACATTGCTATTGAATTAGCAAAATTCATTTCTAATGAATCTCCTTCTGAGATTGAAAGGTTATACAAAGTAGTTTCTGGAATGCTTACCAAGATCCAAGAGATCGCAGAGAAAATACAGAACAATACAAGTAAGATGATTGTCGATGGAGCATTTCTTACACAAGATGAAGTTGCTGAAATGGTTTTGAATTTGTGCGATGAAAAGATTAGCAAATTAATCAATGGTAGAGTTATTCCAAATGATCGCATATTTTATCCAGTCAAGCCCGCCATAGGAACATCAGTTGACGCCAATGAACCAATAGAGATAAAGGACAAAGTCATAGTTATTACGATTAGTTCTTCAACAAAAAAGGATCTTGATCGTGTTCGCAAAATTGCAGTAGCTTTGAATTTAAAGGGAGTTAAACAGGCAATAATATTAACCAATAACCAAACTGATACAGTGCAATTCAAAGACTTCCATAATCATTTTATAAACCTCTCAAATGAGGAAGCAGTAAAGAAAATTTTCAACACAGCAAGAGCAAATTTTGGCAGGATAGACGGAATAATTCATTTTACTGGTGATTATGATTATGATCTACCAATTTCATCTCTTGCAAGGCAGCAGTGGGATTCTTTGGTTGATAATTTCGTCAATATACCTGCTTTGATTACAAAGGAAGCAGTAAATGCAATGGCTCCTAAAGGAGCATTAGAAGAACCTATTAAATTTAAAGGGTCTAAAGGAATAGTCATAATAGTAGGCCCAGATGCACCAATTGGCAAGAAGATCACAGGAACTGTTAGAGCACGATCAGAAGTTTTTAGAGGAGCCCTAAGGCCATACACTGCTACTGTCAACCAAGAACTTCGAGATGTTCTCGGTTCCAATATTCGACTTTATCTTATCCTTGCAGGGAATCTCGAAGGTTCTTACCCTAATAATGATAGATTGGTAAATTCCATCCTACAATTAATTTCTGGTTCAGCATCAAGAAGAAATGAGTCAGTATTTTATATAGATGAGGCAAGGGACTGAATTTTCAAAATATGATATCCGCATAGGCAAAGCTGCAGGCATATAGGAAAGCGATTCCCGAAATCCATTATCTTGATTGAATATCTGGTTGTTGTATAGCATTGTTATTGCACCAGTTCCTATCTCTTATCCTCTCTCCCAAATATTTTGATCTATAAATGTGTGCAGACTTGTCTGAATCGCTTTCGATCTATCCAGAAAACCTGATTTTACCATACTTTTTTCAAATTCATATAATAAATCTTTTGCAACAGATACTATAGGATCATTATTGCTATTTTTTATCTTTTGACTAAACTGTTTTGGAGACATTTCAGTTTAAGATTATCATGACCAAACTGTATATACTGTCTGTACATTTTCTATACCAAAATAGTGTGACTGATTAAATATAATATCTTATATTGAGGATCACTTTCATGATCTATGTCTCAATTACTCTAGATATAATAGTATGAATTCGGCATATTTAAGAAAGCAAACTCAAAGGAATTAGCCGAACTCACAAGACACATTATTTCATTATATCTATTGGAATATCCTGATAGTGGCCGTTTGGTAAAACACGTCTGATAGAGATGGGTAAAGCCTTGAGGTCAAGTTCTGCCGATGCTAACGAGATAGAATCTCGTATATCATTCGAAACTCTAATCAACGAAGGAGCTCCTAAAGATAGTTGCAAAGATCGTGCACCAGTAATTCTGGCTCTCTCAAATCTTGTAAGTCTAGGCGGTCCAATTAAAATCTGGTTGTCAGTTGAAATAATTTCTTTAAGCTCAAATTCAACTTCATTATATATAACTACTTCATTTTCAGGACGATTCGATTTCTTCGTAGGTCGGTCGATCTGCAGCGTTGCATTTGCATCTACATCATCAGAAATCTGTTCAGTCTCCACCTGTTTCTTTAGAGGTTTTCCTGAACTAGTTCGCTTTGCTTTGGATTCTGCCTTCTTGGCAGTCTTTTCTTTAATGGGCTGTGATGATTTTGACAGATGTTTTTTATTCGAAGAATGCTTAACTACCAAGAATACTGCAAAAGATAATAGATATATAATTAAACGTTGCGAATTTTACAATTTGGAGAAAGAAACGTTTCTATTATATACTCTATGATATATATATTTTTATAATTTGCTACTACCATGACCAATGCAGGATCAATTTCAAGACTTCCTGTCACTTTAGAAATATCAAATAAAGGATTTGCCCAATGCGAGTTGATACGCCACTTATCCCCACTAAGCGTGGGGATGATTTTAAAGAGGCTGCCATTGCGAGACAGAGTTCATAAATTTGCAGATAAATTAGTCTACATAGAAACAGGATTAACCATAGGAGCAGAAAAGCAGAAAACTCAATTTAAGCGCGGAGATATGGCGTATATGACATCCAATGGATCGATATGCATCTTTATCAAGGATTCATTAGTCATGCCTATGAATGCTTTAGGAATAGTTAAATCAAATCTAGAAATAATAGAAGCAACACAGACAGGAGATATAATGATTTTAAAGAACTAGACTGCACATTTTGACAAAACTGATTTCAATATTCTTTCATATCGCGAAAAGAACAAAATAATTCAGATACATCAAATTATACAAAATATTTATCCAATTTAAGAAGTCATAGATTGGTGGTATCATAATATATATGCATAAATACAGCTCTTTAAAGCAATTGCTGGAAAAACGAAATAAACTGCTAACAAACTGATCAAACTCTAGTGTAATATATCAAATAATAGTGTGGGTATGAATTATCAAATGACAGACAGTTTCAGATCATTTGACTAATCCTTTCCATTAATCAATTTACTTGGCTTATACACGTTTATATTTAAAGTATTATCAATTTTTAGTGCAAATACCTAGTTTACTATTTTTCCAATTTGTAGACTCTATGTCCACTATAGCCACCAACGCTCTTTACGAGTCCTTTTGCCTCAAGAGATTTGACAAAAGCGTTAGCAACAGAAATTTTTACACCAGAAGCTCTTGCAAAGCTTTGGATCGTAATTGCCTTCATACTCTGTAATGATTTCATACCTTGGGATTCTTCTACGTAAACCGATAATTTTTGTCTTTGCTGCGATTTCGCTCCAATCTTCTTAAGATCTTCCTTTTTTCCTGTTTTTGTGTCGCCAGCTTGAGTAGTAGCAGTCGTAGTGTTTGCTTTGTCTGTTGAACCAACCGGCTTTTTCTTCATGCCACCCATATCATCAATATGCGATTAATGCATCTTATAAATTGTAGTTCCTATAACAGGTATTATTTCCAGTTCAATAGCAACAACGTATTGGCTCAATAATTCTTTATGGATTATCAAATATAAAATAAATCATTTAAAAAAACTTAAAAACGCAATAATATCCTTAAAATCATCATCATTGAACTTTTCTCTTATTGTAGATACATTTGAGCAAATGGAGCAAACATCCAGTAGACTTGCTCTTACTGATTATCTTGTCTCTCTCTTGAAAATAACACCCTCTGACATTATTGATAAAGTAGTATACCTTATACAAGGTAAGATCTCCCCTGACTATGAAGGAATAGAGTTAGGTTTGGCAGAAAAAATGGCTATTCGTGCACTTGTCCAATCTGCAGGATTGGACCTTGCAACTATAGAAGAAATTTACAGGAAAACCGGTGACCTTGGCGACGCTGCTAAAGAGGTCATGAAATCAAAGAATCAAGATACTCTATTCGACGATAAAGTAACTGTTGAAAGGGTACACTCAACCTTAGATAAGATTGCACGTACTATTGGCTCTGGTTCACAGGAAACTAAACTAAGGCTCGTAAGCAGCCTTTTAAATAACGCTACTCCTCGAGAGAGCCGGTATATAATGAAGTTCGTAATGGGAACGTTACGACTAGGTATAGCAGATCATACTGTAATGGATGCATTAGCCTTAGCGTTTACTGGAGATAAATCCAACAGACATACATTAGAAAACGGATATAATGTGTCCAGTGACCTAGGAACAGTAGCAAAACTATTAGCTACAAAAGGTCTTGAATATATAAAATCACTTCAAATAACTTTGTTTAAACCAATTAGGCCAATGCTGGCAGAACGCGTAAGTACCTCCGAAGAAGCATTAGGAAAAACATGTAACAAGGCTGCAGCAGAATACAAATTAGACGGCGAAAGAATACAAGTGCATAAAAGAAAAGAAAAAGTAGAGCTCTTTTCTAGGAGACTTGAAAAAATCACAGATCATTATCCTGATGTCACAGAAGCAATAAAGTCAATTAAGGCAGAAGAAGCAATATTAGAAGCAGAGGTAGTAGCCATTAACCCCCATACTGACGAATTTTTACCATTTCAGGAACTAATGCATCGTCGAAGAAAACATGGTATAAAACAGGCAATAGAAGATTATCCCGTCATTATGAATTTTTTTGATGTATTATATCTCAATGGACATGATAAAACTTCGTTAACCTATATCCATCGACGAGAAGTACTTGAAAAAATAATCCAAGGATTAAGTAAGGAAAAGATAAGGTTAATTCCACAAACTATTGTCGAAAAATCAGAGCAGATTGACAAGTTTATGGCCTCTGCTATTGAAAATGGATGTGAAGGATTGATGATAAAACAACTTACAAGCACATACAGAGCAGGAGCTAGAGAATTTGCATGGGTAAAACTAAAACGCGAATATCGAAGCGACCTTGCAGATACACTAGATCTGGTCATAACAGGTGCACTTTATGGCAGAGGTCGAAGAGTTGGAAGATATGGTGCCCTTTTGCTTGGAGCCTATGATTCTAGATCTGATATGTTCAAGAGTACGTGTAAAGTTGGAACTGGTTTTACTGATGAACTCCTCAAACAATTTTATAATAATTTAGAAAATCATCTCATTACACATAGGCATGCTAGGGTGGATACAGGAATGGAAATGGACGTATGGTTTGAACCAAAAATCGTAATTGAAGTTATTGCTTCTGAAATAACCCTAAGTCCTTCTCATACTGCAGCTATGAATTCAATAAGGCCAGGATATGGACTCGCACTTAGGTTTCCAAAGTTTACGGGCAAAATAAGATACGATAAGAAGCCAGAAGACGCTACTGGAGTTGAGGAATTAGTATCACTATATAAAAGACAAATGAGAACTATAAAAACTGGTGGAAAATAAATTTATAATTAAAACCATGTTCATATTCCAAAATTGTTCTTTTTCTCAGATTGCTATGTATATATAGTTACACATTTACTGGAAAGCATTTCCCTACTTTTAAATTAAGAATAGTTCACTTGCCTGTCTTACGGCTGTATCCAAAACCCTTGTGTTCTTGATAATTCTTGGATTTACGTTTAGGTAGGAATCCAGCACTGAAGACCCTTATGCCGATTATCTTGTTTATTCTGTCAGTCATTGGCGCTACTGATGCATATGGTGCATTGACAGGTCCAATTATCTCAATTACTTTTCCTATAGGCCTTCCGTTTGCATCAACTAATAATTCACCACTCTTTGTTTCCTTCCCAGCAGTTTCGAGCCTTATAATGAGTCTTCCACTCTTCGCTAAATGCATAACCTCACCCCTCTCCTCGGATTTTGTAACCACCATTAAGATCCACTCATTATCATCGACAATATTTTAGTTTGTTGATAAACAATATCATAATCAAATACCTTTAGAAGAATTTTTACTCATCAATAGAGATAGTGTTATTATTTTTTGGCTGCTATCGATGACTAGTTTTCTGTTTATTTCTTTTTTGGAACATTTTTTCTGCAATGGTATTGATGATTGCAGATTTTTTTGCATGTTCAGATTTTGGAAGCATTATGTATCCTGATCTAACAAAAGATCTTCTAGGATATCTCGCCTTATCATTCGTCTCTTCTGTAACTGGATTGTAACCTACCAATCTGGCAGCATCAATTAGCTCTGTGATTGTTGGATCGAAAACTGCGTGAACACGTTTAACCTTGCGTCCCTTGCGTTTTGATAAATGCCTGTTAAAATAATCAAGCCATAAAATTATATGATCGTAATCTTTCAACTGACATTGCTTAAGTAGCCTTAAATATTAAGATTAATAGCCAAAAGACAATCAGCGAAAGCACTTTATTTAAAGGTAATCAGCAAGTAACATTTAAGATATGCATTATTGTTCTCGTAGAATATGGCACGAATTCATGCTCATACTCGTGGTAAGTCTCATTCTACTCGTCCAACTTCTAAGGATGCACCTTCTTGGCTTTCACATAGCCAAGGTGAAGTATCGTCGTTAGTTGTCCAGCTATCAAAGGAGGGATTAACATCAAGTGAAATTGGCATTCGGTTGCGTGATGAATATGCAATACCGCTTGTAAAACCAGTTCTAGGCAAAACCATTACCAAGGTATTTGATGAGAATAATATCAAAGGAGATATGCCCGAAGATTTAAATCAACTAGTTCAAAAGGCCGTGGGGCTTCAAAAGCATCTTAGAATACACAATAGTGATCACAGAAACGTTCGTTCTTTGGAACTAATTGAAGCAAAAATCCATAGACTTTCTAGGTATTACAAACGTATTGGAAAGCTTCAAAAGAACTGGAAATACGCAGCAGTAATAGCTCAACTGGAATAAGAAATTAGCATGGGAGTCAACGAGCTTTATCAAGCTCTAAAACCTTTTTGTGAAAATATTCGTTCTATAGGGGAAAACGGTAACGAAATTTTTATTATTACTCATTTGGATGCGGATGGTATAATTTCTGCCAGCATAATTTCGTCCTCCTTAACAAGACTAGGCGCCAAATGCAGCATTCGAACTGTTTATGAAATGACTCCGAACATTATTGAGCAAATACAATCTGAAAATCATGATTTCTATATAATTACTGATCTCGGAGGAGGAATGGCTAATGAATTATTCAAGGCTCTAAATAAAAAATGGGTGATAATTGATCATCATCAAATTCCATCAGAAGAAACATTGGGAGGTTATAATGACCAGATTCTGAATGCATGGAATTATAGTATCGATGGTAATAAAGAAATTTGTACTGGAGGAATGGCATATATA
This sequence comes from Candidatus Nitrososphaera maunauluensis, assembly GCA_041156085.1. GTDB lineage: Archaea > Thermoproteota > Nitrososphaeria > Nitrososphaerales > Nitrososphaeraceae > Nitrososphaera_A > Nitrososphaera_A maunauluensis. Next base: position 4,904 of record JBEVTH010000047.1, on the reverse strand, counting down.
GTAGCCAATACACTTGACAGAAAAAACAGGGATCTTTCGTCTATCGCTGTTGTTTCTGCTATAGCAGATAGACAAGATCAAGGTGATAAGAAATCACTTATAGGCATGAATTCTGAAATTGTGAAAACTGCTCAGTCATTAGGATTAATCAGTGTAGATCTAGATCTTATGTTTACAGGACGTGAGACAAGGCCACTTCACGAAGCTCTTGCCTTTACATCATTTCCTTATATTGACGGATTGACATGGGATAAAGAAAACTGCTATTCAATATTTAAGAACGCTGGTGTAAAGATGAAAGATAATGGGAGGTGGCGGGTCTTGTCAGAAATTTCTCCAGAAGAGAAAAGCATCATTTTAGATGCCATTGCCAAATTTGTAACTACTTCTTCTCAAGACACTGCAGTAATAGATAATCTTATGGGATATAGATATACACTTATAAATGAAGATCAAAGTAGCCAACTTCGTGATGCTAGAGAGTTTTCTACCATGCTTAATACGTGTGGAAGGATCAGAAAAGCTGGCGTAGGTATTGGAATTTGTATGGGTGATAGAAACGCAATGTTAACTGAAGGCGAGGAAATAGTGGCTAATTATAGAACAAATTTGAGAAATTATGTTTCTACCATTTTCGCTGAAAAGTGGCGCTTAGTTGATGACGGAAAATCTGTTTTTGTGAATGGCGAGGGACTTTTAACTGAAGATATGGTTGGTGCAGTTGCTTCGTTATTAGGTGAATCCCCTACATTCAGTGGTCGATTACTTTTTGTCAGAACTTTGGCCAAGGATGGTACTTATAAATTTTCTTCAAGGAAATGCATTGGATGCAAAATAAAACCAAATCTAGGCTTATTAATACGTCACTGTTCAGAATCTGTCGGCGGAATTGGGGGCGGTCACTTTGCGACAGCAGGTTGTAGAATTCCATCCACAAGATTAGATCACTTCTTGCAAGATCTCAGGAGATCAATAGTTGATGACAGATTCACACCTGCCTCTTAAGATAATCACCATTATAGAGATAAAGTTCCAAAAAAAATCTGAGATGAATGCAATCATGAAGGCATTAATACCAGACAATGTTAACTTCCCAAAAGGATTGTCAATGCAATTATTTTCAAAAGGTAATACTTTATTTTTTGAATTTTTCTGTAATGTTAAAATTGAAACGCTGATCAATACTATTGATGAAGTATTAAGCCATATTTCTGTTATAAAGAAAGTGATCACTGTTGATTGATTTAAAACTGTTGAAAGAAAATCCACAAGTTATAAAAGATATGCTGAAAAAGAGGAACTTAGACTTTCCTTTTGATGAAATAATTGCAGTTGATAAAAGACGTCGTGAATTGATAGTTGAAACCCAGGAGATCAAACATAAAAAAAATAACCTTGCAAATTTGATATCTGTCAAAAAAAAGAACAATAATAATATTAACGCAGAACTAGAAGAAATGAAAACGATTGGAAGAAAGATTGTCAACCTTGATGAAGAAAAAACGACAATTGAATTGAAGTTTCGTCGTCTAATTATGATGCTCCCAAATATCATAGACAAATCTGTACCAATTGGCAATGATGAAACTAACAATTTTATTATCAAACTAAAAGGAGATAGCAAAAAAAAAATTAGTTTCAAACCCAAAGACCATGTTGATATTGCCATTAATCTTGATTTGATTGATCTTGGGAGGGCTGCAAAGATATCAGGTTCTAGGTTTTACTTTCTCAAAAACGAACTAGTAATGATGAACCAAGCGCTGATACGCTTTGCATTGGATTTTTTAGCAAAGAAAGGATACATACTTGTTCAACCTCCTTATATGATTAAAAAAATTGCTATGGAAGGTGCTGTAATACTAGAGGACTTCGAAGACGTAATCTACAAGGTCGATGGAGAAGATCTGTATATGATAGGCACTTCTGAGCATGCAATGGCTTCGATGCATATGGATGAAATTTTAGAAGCTAAGAAATTACCAATTAGATATGCTAGTGTAAGCCCATGTTTTAGAAAAGAAGCTGGTGCACACGGCAAGGATATGAAAGGTATTTTCAGGGTACATCAGTTCGAAAAAGTTGAACAGTTTGTGTACTCGCGTCCAGAATATTCATGGAAGGAACATGATACTATGTTAACGGTAACAGAGGAATTCTATGAGCATCTTGGAATCCCTTATCGAACAGTACTATTGTGCTCGGCAGAATTGGGTAAGGTTTCAGCAAAAACATACGACATTGAGTCATGGATGCCTGGTCAAAATACATATAGGGAAATAGGGTCATGTTCAAACTGTACAGATTATCAATCCCGTAGGTTAGGCATAAGATTCAGAGACAAGACAAATGAGGAAACCCGATTAGTCCATACCTTAAACAGTACGCTTGTAGCTACCGAACGGACCCTAGTAACAATTATGGAAAACTATCAGACTTCAAAGGGTACCGTTGAAGTCCCAGGTATTCTTCAAAAATATATGGGAGACATGAAAGAAATTTCGTGAAAAGGTTGACAGCAGCCCTGAAAAAAATTGACTATAAATCCCAATCTTAATGCGTGGGGAATATCCACAGAATCAGTCACATACCCATATACTTGTATTTTTTGTACGAATTTTCTGAATATTTCCAAAGCCAAAAAGTCATCCGAATGGAAAGGAAAAAGCATTCAAGAGTTTAATCCAAAAAATATTTACGGTTTTAGGAAAGAGTCTTATACAACTGGTTTCGATGAATTATGATAATCTGGTAGGCCAGTTCTTGATATTACCCAGTAAAGGTTAAATAATTGGAATAGGTTCATTAGATCAATATGAATAAGCCAATTGTAATGGCTACAGCAACATTCGTTATCCTTGCAGCATCAATATTTACATTACAAGCCATTCAGGTAGCGAAAGCACAATACGGTGGCGCTACGGGAGGCAACATTGAAGAGCAACTAAAATTAGCTAAAGCCAAGATTACTAATGCACATTCAGCAGGAGCGTATGGATCTGGTGTTCCGATGTTAGGAACCAACCTTAATGAAACAACGATCTTTATTGTCATCATAGTAGCGATATTTGGTGGTGTTGCAGCAGCTTTCTTCATAAAGAGCAGAAGTGGTGCGAAGGCAAAAGCAACTGCTTGACAAACTAACCTATTTTTTTATTTTAAGACATTAATTAACGAAAAATTCTATTCGCATTAATTACAATAAGTTCATCAATTTGTTGACGATGAGAAAGTGAAATGACTCTAGACTATATTCGACCAAAATGTATATATCATAGAATTTTACTTGCTGTATATGATAATGAGCGCTATCCTAAGCCTTATGGCAGTGGTTAGTACCGCATTCAAGGATCTGATTACGCAGATTGGACCGGCATACGACCCACTATTCTACGATGTAATGATCTACATCTTCGGCACCATGCTGTTCGCAGTGTTCTTGTTAAGTGTCATTGCATTCTGGTTAAGAAGAAAAGGTCTTGGCGGTGGTTCTGCAAAAGAGAAGTGGACACAAGAACTGGAAAAATACTTCGAACGTGAGCAAATTGGTCTAATTCCGGATGAGAAACACCATTGGTAAATCAGAATTGGCGTACTAAATTGAAAATCTAAAACGAAACCCATAACTTCTTTTCTTTGTTTTTATACTGTTTTGCAGTTCCCTGTCAGTCACCCATTTGTATTGACCCGAATTCTACTACATTGAAGTCGATAGTTTAATGTATTGAATAAATAAAAACTAAATTCCCATAATACAGGTTTTCATTGCAGATCAGATTTCTCTAGCAGAAGATGTTGTATAAAATAATACTACAACACAGGCAGAATTAAAAGGAAAAAAAGAGTGGGCTCTTTCTAAATCACTTGCCACGGTCTTGTTGCAAATGTTATTCCCAAGCCTGCTCCAATCACAATGCACTGATATGTTACATCTCCCCATGGAACAGGTTTAAAGATTGGCGGACCAGTTACTTGGACAGTTTGGCCCGGACCTAGACCAGGGCCAATATGCTCTATATTAAGCTGTGTGTGTACGTGATAGATACCTGGTTCTAATGCTTTCGCGGTAATTGAATATGGTATTGATGCTTGGGCTGGAATGTCAAATATATTTCCCGGAGGATCCCTTGCAATAAATTCCCATCTATTGCCCGCGTTAGTTGATTCGCTAAAGAGTGACAACCATGCTCTTAGAGGCCTATTAACCAGGCTCTGTAGTGTACCCTTGACTGTTATTGTATCACCAGTATGAACAGTTTGAGCAGAAAAAGATTCATCTGCTATTTTTACGAATCTACTTTGAAGCTGCGCTTGTACACCATGTCCTTGTGCCGTTGGTAAGAATGCAAATGCGGTAGACAGCACCGTAACTGCTGCAAGAGCCGTCAGAAAGAACGTCTTGCTATTTATCATATTGTTAATCTATTCATACCACTAGAAACAAAGATATATATTTTGCTAAGATGGCCTCCAAATTTGGCTAGCAATATCAATCAATAAGAAGGGTAGTCAGTATAAATCTGCCTATTTTATTTATATTGGACTAAATAACAAAGACAAAAATACATGAGCAATAATATTTGCAAGCCCTTATTGTTACCGGTCATGTATATACAACTTGACATGATAAATTGCGATAATTTGTTATTGGATATCTAATACTATACACGATTTGCTAAAAAAGAAACAACATCAAACAATAAATGAATTTCAATAATAATGTATTTCAAAAGATCACTTATGAAAAAACAGTTCCGTTGCAATATACATTTTACCTACACATCAAAGAAACTCGGTCGAAATTAGATCCTCATCAGATCTTGTATTATTTACTGACATCAGAATAACAATATTCAGCAAGCAGCTTTGTACAGTAGAGATCATCGATACATGTAGTAGATGAG
>JBEVTH010000046.1:0-13666 GCA_041156085.1 Candidatus Nitrososphaera maunauluensis | reverse complement strand
TCATATAGGCTTTATAGTTTTTACGATTGACTACTCTATGTCTATCTGATTTGACATCAACGGGTGTGGAGCGTGGGACAATATGAGATGCAGTTTGTGAATTGCAAGAAGTGAATTTATGAGATAAAATATATGAATATAGAGTAATGGCATGAAACAACAAGAGAAAATGATTGCAATTATTACTAGCAGCAGTACAGGTATATCATCGCATATTTTTTCAATTCAGGATTAAAATTACGCTGTTCTTATAGGCCTATTTTTATAACAAGAACAAATGATTGATAACGAATATCAATATATTCAATATCCTGCACACCGATGGACCAGATCAAGAAAACTTTATCACTAGTGGATGGTTTCTAGACCACAAGCACCAAACTTAAATAATTAAGTACTCAACATCTCTAATATTATGCCAAGAGTTATTCATTTTGAGATAGTGGCAGATAAGCCAGAAAGAGCAATGAAATTTTACAAAGAAGTTTTCGGATGGGAGTTCAATAAATGGGATGGTCCTCAAGACTATTGGCTTGTAAAAACGGGAGAAGACAGCCAACCAGGCATAAACGGCGGACTTACTCCCAAAATGAATCAACAGACTGGTGGTACGAGTGGCAGAGTGACAAACACAATTGATGTGCCTTCTATAGATGATTTCTCTAAGAAGATTTCAACGGAAGGAGGCAGAGTTTTACAACCTAAAATGGCAATTCCAGGGATTGGATATTTAGCGATATGTGAGGACACCGAAGGAATTTCGTTTGGGATTATCCAAAATGACATAAATGCTATATAAATGCGTATCCAAACATGTGCGTTCGTCGTACGCTTTGGTGAATCTGGCTGTCCAGTCGTAAGCATATGGTTCCTTTACGAAGCCTTTTGATCGTTTTTCTGTGTAGGTAATATTGTTGTCAGTAGCATGAAGAGTGCAATCGTGTAAGAATATTCAAGTATATAGAGAAAGAAAATAATCCTTTGCCCCGATGAACTAGTGACTTTTGCTAATATTGGAGCATCGATGGCTTTATAACGCTATATATGCGGAAAGTTTGGATGGAAAATCGACCATAACACCGGTGGATTTATTAATAATTCTGCAATCACGATATGACTGTATAAAATGTGTTCGTTTAGAATTGACAAGGATTCATTAGGTGATGTTAAAGTTCCCTTAGACGCATATTATGGTCCTTTCACGACCAGAGCAAAGGAACAATATAAAGTGACAGGACGAGGAGCACACTCTAACCTTATCAAATCTTATGTTATGATAAAGCGTTCTGCAGCATTAGCAAATAGAGAGATAAATGCTTTAAATGCAGATGTTGCCAAGGCTATTGTAAAAGCATGCGATATCATTCTGTCCGGAAAATTGCTGGATCAATTCTTAATTGAGGAAATAAACTCTGGTGCGGGTACTGCGTTTAACATGAATGTTAATGAAGTTATTGCAAATAAAGCTCTCGAAATCTTAGACAGGGAGAAAGGAAATTATCACATTATTAGTCCAAATGATCATGTAAATATGTCGCAGTCAACCAATGACACGTTTCCAACCGCAACCAACCTTGCCATTATTCTAAACACGCTTAAGACAATATCTGCAATTGACAAACTTATCGTATCTTTTCAGATAAAAGCAGAGGAATTCAAATATGTCACGAAGATCGGCAGGACTCACTTAATGGATGCTCTACCAGTCACATTAGGAGATGAATTTGAAGAATATGCTTTTTCACTCAATAAAACTCGAGAATCCCTAATACAGTCACTGGAGCAACTTAAATATATTGGGCTTGGTGGAACAGCAGTCGGAACTGGTGCCAATACTCCAAAAGGATATAGAGATATCGCCATCAAACATTTATCAGAAATTTCTGGCCTGGATTTAAAGCCCTGTGCAAATATGTTTTACTCTTTACAAAGTAAGTTTGACGTAGCAAGTTGCTCTTCTTCTCTTCGCAACCTTGCATTGGAGCTGATCAAAATGGCTAATGATCTTCGTTTAATGGCATCGGGTCCGACTGCAGGTTTTGGAGAAATTCTGATTCCCGCAGTGCACGCTGGCTCTTCAATTATGCCAGGAAAAGTCAACCCATCTCTTGCTGAATGCCTTAACATGATATGTTTTATTGTGCTGGGCAATGATATTTCTGTCGCAATGGCTGCTCAAGCGGGTCAATTTGAGTTAAATGTAATGTTGCCAGGAATGTTGAAGTGCGTTTTAGATTCTACAGATATGCTAAATAATTTTCTTCCAATTTTTGCTTCCAATATGATCGATGGATTGCAGGCAAATAAAACAAAACTGGAATCATATATCGAGAAAAGTCCCGTGCTTGTCACGCTCTTGAATCCTTACATCGGTTATCAGAAGGCTGCGGAGATTTATAAAGAATCATTAAATACAAACAAGAGCATACGGGAAATAATTTTAAGCAAAGGTTTGATGACAAAAGAAGATTTGGATAAAGCACTATCTAAAAATAACATTCTTGGGAAAAATCATTAAGCAAAAAACTAACCGGACACTAAGTTAGAGAAGTCCGCAGGAAAGCATTTTAAACATAGAGGTAAGATCAGACGAAGGTTTTTGAGTATAGCATATCAAATCCAATCCCAGAATGACATTCTACGCAAACTACACTGTTTTCTAAGGATCTTTTTAGCTCTTTCAGAAGCTTCAATTTCATTACAGCCTTTTTTTAGATATTGAATTAATAATTCTTCATACAATTTCTTTGCACGTTCTTCAGTGAATTCTTTATATTCTCCCACGTTTGAGTAATCTGTTGTCCTATTACTTTGATCATTCTCATGAGATGAATTTGATGCTTCTACGATCCCCTTCATTTCTCTATATTCTTTCTTACATTCAATACAATGAATATCAAAGAAACATGTGTGAATCGAACAGCTTGTCATACTCTTATTATAAGGCCCACAGTTTTCATTATACTATAAAGTAGATTGAAAAATAAAGTTGATTTTTATCTTAGGGTTTTCAACATTGTCATTGCATTGACCACTAACCTTTCATTCCTTGTAGATAGATAGCTCTGTTACTGCTAAAACTGTTCCTGATGCGGTCATCATATATATACAAAAAATATTGTCAACGTTAAATCGACAATATAGTTATCATAATTTATCTAATGGTCTTATATCGCCAAAGACACGTGGGAAATCGACTAAGAGGTAGAAATCGTATGAAGAATCGTTCAGACATAGAAATTATGGCTTCCATACTTCGTGCTGCTAAAGGAAAATGGGAATACAAAACTACAATAATGAACAACGCCGCAGTATCGCATTCACAATTGATCAGATATCTTGCTATTGCCTTAGAAAGAAGATTAATTGAATTTTCTGAAGTCAGAGATTTATACAGGATTACAGAAACAGGACTAGTTTTTTTAGATAAATATACACATCTTCTTAGTCTATTGCCCGAAGTGCCAGATTTGATTCAGCAGACTGAAAAAGGACAACAAGAGAAATCAGTTATGAATTAGCGATCCGAGTTTTACATTTGCATGCAGATGGACTTCTTTTCGATTGTAGCAGAATTGTCACTTTACTTCCTTTGCGCATACGTCACAATATTTTTCTATGAGGGTAATGCCTTCGCCAACGTTGAATAGAGCTTCCTGAGTAGCCAACTTGCCACATCTTACACAGTATTTTGTTTTGCTACTTTGTTCAGTAAAGGATCTTAACGATGTAAAAATCTTTTCCATTTAATATCTTCACCTCTTCTTGGTGAATATATCCTCTCGCGATGGCTCAATTAAAGCTGTTGCAAAGACTATGAATGGTGGGTTATTATTCATCAATTTGTGTACTTGCAAAGCCTATAAGAACGTACGTATTTACAATTACACATCGTATATATTCCAGTTCTAACGCTGATATCAACTTACCATCGACAAGTTTTATGAGATTCATCTCAAGGTCACTTAACCTCCCTGATCTCAGGGTCATTCATTCTGAGGAATTCTAAGCCCTTAAAGGTCCTCGAAACTTGCGATACAATGCAAGTCCAGTCGTATCCGATTTTGTCACAATTGCCGTATGTAAACAAGAGCGTACAAATTCTAACTAATACACACACACTATCAAGCAAATTTGGGTACAAGACAAGACAAGACAAGTCAGTTAGAGTTGAAAAGCTATTTGAGTTTCAACTCTGGTTTGTTCTTTCAGTATGATTTTGAGGACAACAAAGACAAATGTAACTTTAGACTTAGAGTGGTTGAACTAGGGGACAGAATCAAGTGGTTTCTAATTTTTACATTAATATTTGTTATTCTATTTGTACATAATACAAAGCATATGAGATATAGGTGCAAGATCGAAATTATCGCCTTAATCTTGGAGCATGCCAGTGATCTATACGGGATTGGCAAGACACGTCTAATGTATAAAACATCTTCAAATCCGCCCATGATACAAAAATACCTATCGATTCTGATGGAAAACGGCTTGATATACTACCGGAAATCTGAGCGCACTTATACAACGACAGAAAAAGGAGAACATTTCCTAAACATATACAACCAGATAAAAGAACTGATAACTACGCAAACGAGTTGAAGTATAGTTTTAATTTGATTGTTGATTCGAAGAATGAGACCCATCAGAGCATTAACTTACAAATTTATAGAACCATTGAAGAAAGAGAGCTTGAATGTCAAAGACATAAAAACTAATGTTCCACTATCATGGTTTATACAAATCATCATATTTACTACGTCTTCGTATACCAAATCTCCTCGAATAATATTGTAAAAATTTGTAAATAGTAGTAAAGTGTTTTATTATAAATCCGATAGAAATCGATACTAATCCACCAATTACAAATCTCCATCCAATTATTCTAAAACCCTCCCCTTCTGCTTGTAAGCCGATAATCTCAGCAAACGAAATGCATATTCCACCAAATACCAGGATCATTATGCCAGCTATTAAGAATGATTTAAAAAACGTGTTCTTATTGTTTAGTGACATTGCGAACATTACCGGTAACTTCGATCTCATTAGATTGTTTCGCTAGTCAATTTGTTGCTTAGAGAATAGCTACCTTCTTTTTCAGAAAACATGGCGTCTGTTTACACAAGCTAGTCTCTCGAATATATCTTCATAAGATTTGTGGAAGTCAATCAATTGAATCAATAAAGAAGGCATAAGAAGCAATCTATTGCTTTCATGTAACATGGAGGACCTATATATTTCTAGGAAGAGGAAATTGTAGGTAAGACAACTTAGTTATCGTGGATGTTTTTTCCCGCTTATAAAGTAGCATTAAATTATTAACACACTCGTACTTAAGAGTATTTTTTGGGTTTTCTAATAAAAATTCTCTTACAACCTTCACAACAGAAATAGTATACCATACCACGATGTTCATAGATGATTGCAAGTTTTTCATCCAATTCAATTCCACATACTGGATCGACAGGCATGGAGCGTTGAGAGTTTTAATTGTATTTATTTTTACCGGCGATTTAGTGTTATATAATATCCGAAGCCTGGATGCCAAGAATCAATATTCACTTAGCCTACCAAATTCTTAACATGGTTTCTTTTAGCGACAAATTTCTGATATAACTATCGATTAAGGTTTGTAAAACTGGTTCTATACTTCAGTATTTATATTCTATACTTTAGTGACGTATTTGTAGTGAAACTGAGCAGTCCTTTTCTTTCCTTGCACTCCGGCCAATAGGTTGCACATATGTGATAAACCTAAGATTTAATAAATTTAGTATAATTGGCGTCATTGAAACAAAAATGAATACCCTATTGGGATACATCCAAAAATTACAGACGTTCCTGTGAACATGCATGACTACCTATATTAGAAAATTTGTCATTATATAAAATCTGCCTGGCAAGAGCAGATTTAACCACCCTTTCGCCAGGCATTTTGTTCCCCATCGGTTTGGTCGATGTAAATTTATTTTATATGAATACTAATTTAAATGTGATGGCGGAGGCCACCTTAATGGCTTTGGCGAGTATCCTTTACCATGGTCAAACATCAACGAACGTATCATCTAAACGGCGTTAGATGATCCAGTCCTCAAGATCCATTAACTAATGTGTTAATCTAGATACCGTTTCATTTTACTTTGGATCTTAAATATCTGACAGATTTAGTCATAGTTGATCCTTTCATTAAGTTTTGCGCGTCCTCGATCGTGTCAAGATCTGTCATTATCCTACGTGATAAAATTATCTTAAGGTTTGCTCTTATTTCTTTTGCTGCTTTGATGTGCATAACAAAACTATTGTTGTCGTAATATGTGTTAATTAATTGAGGTGGTTTGCGTAACAACGCATTTGAGCCATCATATCTTAGTGAGGGACATATCGCCAAACACTTCTCATGTTCTTTTACAATACTACAGATCCTATCTATATCATCAGCTATGAGCAAAGGCAGATCTTGCGGTATCACTAATGTGGCATGGGCACGGGCTCCAATACAGTAATCATTTGCAATGGTAACCGCCCTGTTTACTCCCAATTCTGCATGTTCCCTCAAAAATCTTGCATCATATCTCTTTGAAATTCCTTGTGCTCGTTTATCACTTGAAACTACAACAACTTCGCATATTGCAGATGCCTTATTGAGAGTACTAAGAGTATTATCTAGCAATAATTCGCATAGTTCAATACGCTCTTCAACTTCTAGCATTGATGACAGTCTTGACTTTCCTCTCTCAAAGCCTTTTACAGGCACAATTGCAAATATCTTCAAGTCAAAAACTTGGATTGTTTAAGTATATATGATGCCAATCGGCTTTCATCGTTACTATCTCTCATCATAATGTTAGTCTCATAGACTTTCATACCGAGCTTACTTATCTTTGCCGACAGATTACTATCGCTGCTAGAGAGGACAAATGTGCTCACAAAATCAGAATAATATTCTGCAACTCCAACTGGAGAATTCTGTATTTTCAGTGCGTGCATGTATTTGACTGCTGGTCCACTTATGGCTCTATCTGCAATAAGAGGGGAAATTGCGTAAATTCTTTTTCTCTCAAGAGCTAGCTCTTTTCTTACTCCTTTTATCGCTAAAATTGGTCCTATACTTGTAACTGGGTTTGCCGGTGCAATAATTATTACTTTCGACTTTTTTAATGCATGAACTGCTTCAGGATTAATTCGAGATCTCTCAGCACCAGCATAAACAATATCAGTAACTTTAGGCTCTCCTCCATATTTCACCCAGAATTCCTGGATGTGCATTTCTCCTATATCAGTAATTATTTTTGTTTCAACTGGATTATCTGTGGCCGGAATAATTTTTGTCGAAATGGCGTATTTATTTCTCATCCATTCTGTAATTTCAGACAGATTTTTACCATTCTTGAGCATATTGGTTCTTAACAAATGAGTAGCTAGATCTCTGTCACCAAGCCTAAACCATGCTTGTTCACCCAGCATTTCCATTTGGCGGATGAAACCGAAGGAATCGTTTCTTATACCCCACCCTTGATTTTTGTCTAGCAAATCTGCGAGACCATAAATCACTGTGTCGATATCAGGACAAATATATAAGCCGTGAAACCAAAAATTATCACCTATGTTTGATATAACTGTAAGATCTCTAGTCTGTGAGGCAATGCCACGAACTAATTTTACTGAACCAGTTCCACCAGCCAGAATAGTAATCAAAGTCAGAATATGATAACTGAGGTGCAATGTATAATTTTCGGAACTACATGAAAAGTCTTTTAACAGTAAGAATTGTTTAAGGACAGAAACCAAGCAAGCCGAAGTCGCATAGTCTGATCCAAAAAAGGTTAGAATACTTCGACTAAATCACGGTTATGTATTAATGCTCTATGAAGACAATACCTCAAAATAAATATCCTTAAAGAATTGATTAGAAAGCAGATCATATTTTCAGCAATTGTCGAGGGAGTATCTGCCATTCTTTCAATGTTTTCCTAAGATACTTATTGACCTTCGCTCCGTAAATAATAACCTGCATCCACCAAGGTATCAACTGTGCTCTTATTCTCCTGTAACAGAGAATAACCGGAAAATTTCGTTCGCCCGATACCAATAGGCTCCTTATTGATATTTAACAGGAGTACAATCTCATTTTCTTCAAGATTCTCCGCCATTTCAAGTATAGATTGCCCTAGAACGTTTCTGCCATATAGAATTATCTTTTCAGCTACTTCGTTCACAATGATATAAGGAAATTTTTTGCTCATTCTCGCAATAATGTCTGCTCCCTGCATGGAAGGCAAAAAGCTTTTTTTCAATTCACCAACCATTAAACCTGCATGCATGGGTTGCTGAACCGAAACAATTCTTTCCAAGGCAGTAGACAGGAAGTAAACTTCTCTTACTCCATTATATTTTATCAATAGTGACTTTTCTTTAAAGAAACCAAAAATACCCCATCTGTCAAACGCCCTTCTTAAGACGGTTAGCTCTTGTCTGGAGGCCTTTCTAAACATGCTTAACTAACTATTTACACGTATTCTTGCTATATAGAAACCTAATGTATCATGAATATGTGGGTAGAATCGTCTTGTGTTTTTTAATTTTTGCCCAAATTTAAGATCTCCAAAGCCCACCAAGCCACCGCTTCCATATTGTAAGGGTTCAATTTCTATGTCAAATTTATTTGATACCGAGTTTATAATGTTTTCATTCTCTTCGGGAGCGAAAGAACAAGTTGAATAAACTAATAACCCGCCAGGTTTGACGACTTTCATAGCAGCTTCAATTAAGCTTTTTTGAATTAAAACACAGTATTCCACGTCTTCTGGCTTATGGTTTGTTTTTCTCTGAATATCCCTCGCGATTATTCCCTCGCCGCTGCAAGGTGCGTCTAGCAAGACACGGTCAAATTTGATGTTTAGATGTGACACATGACGTCCATCCATTTTATAAATACATGTATTTATCACACCACATCTGGCAAGATTGTATATAATTGATTTTATCCTTCTTGGATTAGGTTCTAAAGCTATAATACCTCCACTATTTTTCATTTTTTGGGCCATAAAGGTAGTTTTGCCGCCAGGAGCAGAAGCCATATCTAAAATAGTTTGGTCTTGTCTTACATCCAACGCTTCTACCGCAAGACAGGAGCTAAGATCTTGTATGTAGTAATATCCAAGTAAATATTCCGTAGTTGCTCCGATCGAGAACGAAGATTTTATTACTGCAAAAACATCTTCTACGGCTGTGTCTCTCAGTTCAAAACCCTTGGAAAAAAGTTTGCTCTTAAGATCTTTGCTGTTAATTTTTAATGTATTTGTTCTAATATATCTTTGGGGACGTCTATCCATTTTCTCTAAGAAGTTGTTTACATCTGGTATATATTGCACAAATCTATTCACTATCCATTCATCATAGTGGTAAAGTCTAGCTAGTCGAATTGATTCAGGTGTGCTTGGGAAAATTAATGTTTTCAAATACTATGATTAATCTTATTCTACTATTTGTCAAAGCACAAATTTAACTTTTATTTGTGTAGGTAGACTATATATCATAGCCCTATATTTACCATAATATCTTCCGAAGAAGATTGAGCATGAATAGTATTCAGTCAGTTCATATAGTGTAATAATCTCGTAGCAAATGGTTGTTGCATACGAGACTAGACGATCATGTGCTAGTAGTAACCCTCCTTTTGTTATCAACGGGATTCCGCTAAGCAGCCAACCTGAGCAAGTGCAGGACCTTACGCTCTGTTTGGCCTTGCTCCACTCGGGACGGCAGTTTCATTCCAGTACAGGAATCTCAGGCTATTAACCATCACTGTCGTAAGCCTGTCTGGATATCTTTTCTGTTCCGTAGCCAGTTGTCTCCATCTAATTATCGCTAATTCGAGTGCCTGCAATGAGGGAGGAGTTTCCTCTCAGTTGAGTAGCCCGCGCGCTAGCTCATGCGGAAAGGAAACGTTCTGTCATATTTTAAGATACTTGTGGAAAATATTCCCGCTCAAGCTCCGCAATTTGTTCTGCGTTTTCAACATTGGCATAATCCTCTAAAAGGTTACAATTCAATTCCAAAAATGTATGACCCCATTTAAATTTATTCATAAATTCTGCAGCCATATCCTTGTATCCTAAGATATAGAGCGAACCAGCCAATGCTTCTGCTGTCGACAATAAACCTGCTTTTGAATAATTAATAGGATTTGCCGCCAGCAATAGAGGCAGACGTCTATCGACGCGATGGAATCTAAAATTCCTCTGTCTTAAAATATTGCTAGCTCGTTGCCATGAACAATCAATAGCACAAATTGAAGAGGAAATCTTTAGATCTTGTCTGGATAACAATATCTCAGCAAATGGATTTAGTACAAGGTTATCCCTACGAAAATATTGTATTGCCTGTGCTAAGCCGAATTTAACCAATTTACTGGCCGTACATTTAAAAGGATCATCCTGCTTTAACATAAGTATTAGAACCTTCATAATTCTTACTACCCATTACATTTGTATTAATAATTTTCAAGTACAATGCTTCCTAGTCAAGTTCAATGACTACAGATAGTTACGGTACTACCAATCGGTGTCCGCGTTGTATAGACCACGGATTTCTACACTGACATCATGTTACCAATAGCTTGTAAATAGGATTCTACGTCCATTTCGATTACTTTTCCATCATCAATATTTATAATATATATCATGTGAAGCCGCCCATTTAGGATGTGGTTTAGACTTACTGGAGGATTTCTATAATATTT
The DNA here is from genome assembly GCA_041156085.1 of Candidatus Nitrososphaera maunauluensis. Lineage (GTDB taxonomy): Archaea > Thermoproteota > Nitrososphaeria > Nitrososphaerales > Nitrososphaeraceae > Nitrososphaera_A > Nitrososphaera_A maunauluensis. The sequence goes on along the minus strand of JBEVTH010000046.1, from coordinate 2,925 downwards.
ATCGCACAGCAACTTGACCTGTTCTAGCTCTACATATTGTCTATCCCTGGGAGGACGCCCAAATGTCCTATGAATAGGAAGCATGCTAACTGGAGGAGTAGCTAAGACAAACAGGTTAGCAAATTTGCTATACCGCGAAATTTTACTAGCTATTCTGGCAGAGTAGTAGGATAATGGATCTAGCGCATGTTCTGGAGGAATGAAACCAGTTTCGATCTCTACTATCGCCTCTCCATCTCCTTTGGTAGCGTACAGATCACAGACCAGTATGTCTGTAAGCTGTTTTTCAACATCAACAGTATATCCATAATGAATTAAATGCTTTGCGCAAACAAGCTCCATAGCAGAGTGATTAATTTTAACCATATTTTTTTTATATAATTCTATTAAACGTTGTTTTACGAAACTCATCCTTTCAACAACTTCTGGTGGTTCTCCTGCTGTCATTTTATTTGAAAGTGTATTTACGTCAGCGCTAAAACGTTCCAAGTCCAAATGTGATTTAATTATTTAGAACTGGTCTTATTTGTGCTGTTTGGTGCATAGTAAGCTTAAAAATCCCCATTAATAGTACTATCTAAAATGTCTTCGATTAACAAAGTGACGGTTCTTGGTTCTGGCGTAATGGGCCACGGCATCGCACAAGTTTGTGCCATGGCAGGCTATGGCGTCGCCTTACGCGATATTGAACAATCATTCTTGGACAAAGCTATGGATAAAATCAAGTGGTCTCTTGGCAAACTGGTTGAAAAGAACAAATTATCTAACAGTGATGCTGATAGAATATTTCATCGAATTATTCCACTAATAGATCTGCAGCAGGCTTTAAAAAATACTGACCTGCTTATCGAAGCAGTACCTGAGGAGATGAATCTGAAGAAGAACGTATATGATGAAATTGGTAAATATGCTGAATCAAAAACAGTTTATGCTTCCAATACTAGCACATTACCAATTACGGAGATAGCTGCGTTAACAGACAGATCGGAGAGATTCATAGGGCTACATTTTTTTAATCCACCACAATTAATGCCGCTGGTAGAAGTTATTCCAGGGGAAACCACCAACCAAAGTACGATCGAGATGGTGAGTGATTTTATTCTGCGTATTAACAAACAACCGGTTTTATGCCGTAAGGATGTTGCGGGTTTTATTGTTAATCGAATTTTTATACCATTAGTCCACGAAGCAGTATATTGCCAAAATAGGGATGACGTTTCAATGACGCAGATTGATTCTGCAGTCAAGTTCAAGATGGCTTTTCCTATGGGAATTTTTGAGCTTGCAGATTATACCGGTCTCGACGTCATTCATAAAGCGACTTCAGAAATGTACTCTCGAGACAAGAAGGTAGTAAATCCCCATCCAGACATAAAGAAACTCTTTGAGGAACATAATCTAGGGCAAAAAACCGGAAAAGGATTTTATGATTACAAAGGAGGAAAATACGAACGAATTACATTAACAGAAGAGCAAGCACAAACATATGATCCTATAAAATTGGTAGCAGTTGCTGCTAACAATGCAGCATGGATTATTTCCAATGGAGTTTGTGATGTACAAGACCTTGAAAAAGCCCTTATTCTTGGCATGGGTATAAAAGTAGAACTGTTCAAGACAATAGAGAAGTTCGGCATTAACAATATAGTAAGGACGTTAATGAACTTGCGAGACAAATATGGGTCTTTTTATGAACCTGATAGATATCTACTTAGCTACAATTCTCAATAGTCCTTTGTCGACTATTCTGTGTCGAAACAAATAAGCAAAAAATAATTTTGCTACATCTGACTCCATGTCTTGCTTGTTCTACCGGTGCAACAATAGCATCCTTGATATATTCCCGGAATGTGTTCGAGGTCTCGATTCGACATATACGCCTTATTTTCTTCACTATTAATTTTTTTAACCGACATAGGTACTAATGATATAACTTATTATTCTCTGATACTTTCCAGAGTTGAGACAACTTGCCATAGCATTGTTCTAATATGTGATTGCGTGTGGCGACTTCGTGTTATAGTGTCTAGTATGCTTATAGCATTTGCTGCCCGAACAGACATGCTGCCACCACCCTTTTCATCCTTTAATGTACCGAGGACTTCTTTTACCATGTTTCTAACATTTCTCTGAATATTATTATTCTTCGTTATTACATCCAATGAGGCTACAGCGTTAGTCAAGCGAGCTTCGTTTTCTTTTCGTTTCAATTCCTTCTTTGTCGAAGTCATGTTAACACACATCTAGGATTACATCTTTTGGCATAAAGTTATTGATGCAGCAAAGGTACTGGTTTTCTAATACGATCTATTACTCTTTTCATTATGTTTCCAAGCATTCTAACAGATGAACTAATACTACTTGACGATAAAATATCATAATTAATTTCATCGACGGGCATATCTGTTCGTATTTCGTATGTTAATCTATTTATGCTTGGTTCCTTAATCTCTCTTATTTTAGCTGTCTTAACCCTCTGTAACCAGTATTCCATTATGCTATGTATTGGTTTGCTATATTGAATTTGTGAATCCAATGATAAGAAATTAGTAGTAGATTTGCCTGTTGTCATAGACTATAATGAAAAACTATGTTATTTAAAGAATTTAATGTTACTTAGTGCTAAATACCCTTACAACATGTCAAACGTTTCATCCAAGCACAAAAGAAATGAACAACTTACTATAAAGGAATCGCCGTCAGACAATCAATGCTCAATCAGTTATTCCTGCTAGGCATGTGTTAGCTTTTATAGATAGCAATAGCTATTAGAAGAGGTCTTTTGCAGTACCACCGATAAGAGATATGCCCGCACAGATTTCACTATTCTGAGAAGAAACATAGGTTATCTGTGCTTGTATATCTCAATAAGGCTCTGTTCACTTAACAAAAAAAACTATAGCTTGAAGATACTCTATCTCTTTT
>JBEVTH010000045.1:1321-14003 GCA_041156085.1 Candidatus Nitrososphaera maunauluensis | reverse complement strand
TCAACAAATTTCATAATTATTACCTTTCTTAACCTGAATTTAAAGTTAAAAATTGCAACACCCATAGGGTTGTGAAGGGTATTTTTGTTTATCATAAATCCAGCTGCTATTAGAAAATCCTACTCTTATTTCCATATAAGCAATGAACAATTAAGATAATCAGTAGTTTAAAATCAAAGATTGATCTACATACCAGAACAAACATCTCATACTAGAAATCAATCAACAAAGCTTGATTGACTTTGCTAACATCAAAGCTCGTTGTAAATCATCATCATCAAGCATCATTTCATTATTCTTGTATTTACTACTGAAGTATATCAGATCAATCATCTTACATCGGTCAATATTAACTACGCTTGTTTCATTTGTTCCACTATACCTATTTGAGTTTGTCAATATTACTAATTTATCTGCAGAACCCGAAGATTTTACTGTGTTAGATATTTGTTCGAGGCTCTTTACATGCTCTTTATTCATCACCACGGCAACTGCAATTTTGGTTCCAGTAGGATCATTGTAAATTACATCAATTCCATTACTTTTTCCATTCGTATCCTCAAGTTTAGCTACCGTACCCATGTCAGAAGCATAGTTTACAAGGTTTCTTACTGCATCACGAATATCTGACTCTAAACTTTGGACATCGTTAGAACTCCTTCGAATTTTGATGAAATCTGAAAGAGGAACGCCCATAATACTACCTTTTATTCTCAATCCAGGATAGACACTTTTAATGGTATCATCTATGGCCATTTCGTCGATTACTGCAGCATCTCTCCTTCCTGCATTTTCCATGGCATGGTACAAGATGTTTATCATAGATCTTATGTTTCTGAAATCAGGGAATTCATCGTAAATTACTTTTATCTTGGCTGCTAGATCCCTTTCTTCGTCCACTGTAAAAGCGTGTTTAGAGTCATTGTATTTTATATATTCAAAAGCGATATCAAGTATTTCTTCGAGAATATTCGAACCTGCGAGATCAATTTTATAATTTGCTTTTTCTAGTCTATCAAATACGGAAATATCCTTCCTTCGTATTTCTTCATATGAAGACGGTGTTAGAATCAACATTAGGGCAGTTGAAGGTAAGTGCGCGTTAATTACTGCTTTAACAAAACCCACTGACTCTTCATCAGTATCAAATTCATCTATTTGGAAAATTGTCAATTTTTTCAAAAATTTGAAATTCAAATGAGCTAACGCAGAGACACTGGCGATTATATCTTCGAGTGTTGCTACATTATATGCATTTGCTCTTAATTTGCCTTCAATAATTAGCTTTAGTATAGAAATTTCAACAGCAGAGAATTCTTTCCTTAGGACATTTTGGATATTGGGATAGTTTGGGATAAGTTTATTTTGTAAAATATCATTTGCCTTTGCTCCTAGACTCTTCCCTTTAATTAAGTCAAAGAATCCATAATGGAAAACCTTCTTTGCATCCTTGATATTCTGCTCAGCTTTCTCTTTCAGAAAGTAAACAACAGATCTTCTAATTTCGTTGAGATAATCATCAGTAAAACCTTCTAACATAGCTTTGTAAAGACTATGCATATTTCGTGGTGAAACCTGAGAAAGATCTGTGTATGAAATTACAGCATTATTCGAAAGTTCTTGCAAGCCTCTAATATGCAAAGATAGATGGGTTTTACCTGCACCGACATCTTGAATAAGAGTAATTAAGCGAAAATCCTTATTAGTTGGGATTCCGACTATTTTAGAGTATAAATCCTCAATGCAAGATAGTATAGCAGCTTTTGCTTCCTTATGTCTTTTGCCTCCCAGAATTTGAGCGTCAATGATTGTAGGTGTGGGACTGCATGGATATGGATTGAGGGTCAAGTGGTAAGGATACATATCTCATATACACCTCACAAATCCATGAAGGAGACCCCTTATAGTTACTCCTTCGTAGCCGCCAGTAGATAATTCATATTTTTCTTGATATTTGTTTGTTAATTGCTCAACTAGATGATAAAATTCTTCATTTGAGATATTGTACATACTACATAACTCATTTCTAATTTTTGCTAGTTCGACCCATCCTATAGAGTTTGAATAATTTGCAATCGCGATATCAAATTCATTCTTGAATTGGTCAAATTGAATAGTTAATAATTGATCACTTTGAATTTTTTCTGAAACAACTGGTTCGTTTTTTTCTATTGTCGATTTTGATAAATTTGAAATAGTATTAGCAAGGGACTCTATAGTTTTGGCCAATCCGTCAGAAGTTCTATTAACGGATTGCTCAACCGACTTTATCGCTTCATATGTTAGTCTAAACTTTGGGTCTGAATTTAATAAGCTTTGGAAATAATGATCTTTGTGCCAGCAGTAGTATGCCGCACCCTTCTTGTCGATAAATATATCGCCATCCGTAACCATATTCTCCAAAATTGTGTCAATCTGTGATTCTGCAAATTCCTTCCGAAGATCAGTTTTTTTAACTCCAAGCGATCCAGAAGAAATAATTCTTTGTGCGACACTTTCCTCTGATGACATGAGGTAAACCTTTAAAATTATTATTTAAATCTGGACGTAACACATTACTACAATATTAGTAAATATAATTAAAGCTCAATAGAAACAAAGATTAATTACAACAATAAGTTCAAGATATTAAGGGATGATGAGTACTCTTACTGAAAAACACATGATGAAAGTACTAGGGTAACTGACCAGATTTGGTTTAAAATTCTTGCCAACATACTTAATATAAATGAAAATTACATTTAGTAGATAAAGATAGAGAATACTAGTAAATGCAGGTATTTAAGCTGTCTCGTATTCTGTAAATTTGGCTCTCCCTTTTTTCATAATAGCAAAAATAACGAGAATTACAGATATCCATATCACGCTAAGAAATATATTCGTAAAACTGACATAAAGATAAGGTGTAGCATCTTCCAAGTTCGTTTGAAGGGCTTTAATCGACACACGCATATCTTCTAATCCTGTATTGTATGCTGCACTTTGTGGTTGCAAGGAGGAAATTGAGTTAGCACGAGAAATCATGGCATTAAGGTCATTTTGGATTAATCCAAAGTCAGTCCTAGGGGTTGAGAATGACCACACAGGGTTTCCATCCCCTGGGAGCAATTGCTTTGCTGGTTTAATATAATTCACTAATATTTCAGGGGTTTGGGAAGTTTGTGCTTGTGATAGATATCCTATTGCTTTATCCACAGGATAAATGGCGCTTTGATATCCATAATATGCCATAGCTGCTCCAAAAGCTATAAATCCCAAAATTCCAAATAACAGTAGTCTATATCTATAGTATGTAGAGGTCATCTTATTCCCATCTTCATCCCACCTTCGACAGGCCGTTCTTATCATCGTCTTAGCAGATGCCACAGTATTTAGTGTATCGGTCTTTCTATGCTGCTCCGGATTTGCAAATCTAGAGTCATTACTCCGTTGGGATATCAGGTTCATATTAGGTTTTTTCTTAAATGCAGAATGTATTATGCTCAAATATCCAATGTAAATGAAACCAATTGTTTGAATTACGATGATGGGAACAAGAATTGAGTTACCCGAAAATATAGAAATGAATATTGCAATGCATCCATAAAGTCCAAAGAATATTTCTAGCAAGGTGGTTTTGGTAAAAGGTAGAGCATAGGATTTATTTTTCCAATTTTCACCTCTCTTAAGAATCCCGAATTTAGGGGTTCGTAAGAATTCACTCTTGCCACTCAAGAGTGCATCAAATACTGCTACTGTATTATTGACTGATACGCCGGTTGCAAAGAATATCAGAAACAAATATTGTATTGCTTTTGACTTCCAATTTTTTCCCCATATTTTCCTTATCATATAGATGTAGGTAGCTGGTCCTGTTAAGATATAAATTAGAATGCCAACAACGGGAGCCCAGCCAACGTTATATAATTTGTAATTTAACGCAATCAGCATTGGAAATATAAGAAACTGAGTGAGAAATAAGGGATGTACCAAATGCCTTGTCAGTTGGATGAAGGCCTGGATCTTTGTATCTATTGGTAGTCTTCTTTGTAACATGACATCTGCCAGTAGTTTCAGAGCAACTTGCATAGAACCTTTTGCCCATCTAAACTGTTGTCGTTTTGCAGCATTCATTTGAACTGGAAGTTCTGCTTCTACCACAATATCTTCAAGGAATAAACACTTCCAGCCTTTCATCTGAGCCCTGTAACTCAAATCAAGGTCTTCAACCAAGGTACTCGTATGCCAGCCACCAGCATCACTAATACATGATGCTCGCCAAATACCAGCAGTTCCATTGAAGTTCATAAATAAGTGCGTCAGGCTTTTTGCTTTCTGCTCGATCAAGAAATGTAAGTCAAGGGATATTGCTTGTGCCTCTGTAAGAGTGGAATAATTTTCGTTCAGGTGTCCCCATCTACACTGAACTAGCCCTACCTTAGGATCTACAAAGTTATTGATTGCCTTTTTCAGGAAGCATGCAGGAGGAATAAAATCTGCATCAAAGATCGCAATAAATTCACCTTTTGCAGATTTCATACCTGCCTTTAGTGCACCGGCTTTGTATCCAAATCTAACAGTTCTGTGAACATGAATTATATCGAACCCTCTTGCTTTGTAACTATCAACTAGTGATTTGATAAGTTCAATAGTATCATCATCAGAATCATCTAGTATTTGGATCTGCAGCCTCTCTTTTGGGTAATCCATTTGGCATACTGCATTAATAAGGCGGACAGCGACATATTTTTCATTGTATAAAGGAAGTTGAATAGTTACGGTTGGAAGAAGAGGAAGAGAGGAAGAATCATTTGATATCTTTACTTTTTGGTACCTATATTTTTCATGTCTCACATTATGCAGCGATTGATAAGAAAGATAATAAAAATTAAGTGTATATGAAGTCATTATCCAGGCAATACTTATAAAAATCACATACAAAAAGGCGCCAATCCCAAGCATTACAATCCAACCCAGGAGCGAATGTTAGTTAACTAATATTTAATTGTCACAATCCTGTCTTGTAACAAAGAACAAGAAGTGATCACTAGCCTTTTTGGAATATCTTTACACACTGTGGAGGACATACATTTTCGCATGCCATACAAAATATACAATCTTTTTCTCTGATCATAAAGGGTTTCTTTTCTGATGCTGGATGTCCAGGTGTATCTAACCATTCATACACATTTACTGGACATGCTTCGATACATGCACCATCTGCCACACATATATCAAAGTCTACAGTTACCTCTGTACCCCATATACCCAGCTGCCCTGGTGGATCTATAGGACCCCACACTTTTATCCCTTGAAAAGTACCAGCCCCTTGCCTTTTTGATTTGAAATTTGGATCAATGGGCCCATCAACTTTGGAGTAATCAGTGCCATTTCCCGTTAGAGAAATGGTTGTGTTGGCTGCACCACTACCGCCAGCAGCAGGTGCAGTGGCAGGCGTCGAGGGAATAGCAGCAGGTGCTGGAGTGGCAGTTGCAGGTTTTGTTGCTACAGAAGGACCAGCAGGAGGAGGTGGAAGGGTAGCACTTCTAGCCTTAGGATTCTTTGCCAAAGGAGTAAGTTCTTCCAACTTCTTTATTGCTGATTCAAGTGAAAGCTTTTCAGCCTTTTGATAATGAGCAATCAATTTGTCACCGATCTTTGAATTTCTGATAACAGTGTCAATTATCATCTTGGAATTCTGATCGGCCTTTTGTCTATAATTTCTTACCCAGTAAGGATCGCCGAAAAACTCAAGTGGCTTTATTTGATAGATTAAATCAACTACCTCACCAGTTACAACTTCTACGGTAACATATAGCTCAGCAGATAGCTCTTTCTGTGTTGTCTGATCTATACCACTCTCGTTCCACTTATAGGTTAGATAAATTCTATCCGCATATGCATCAATTTTGAATCCAGAGTTTTTCAAATCACTGCTAATGCTTGAAATTTCAGAGCGATCGGTAAGTTCAGTAGGAATCCTGAAGACACCTAATCTGCTAGCATGTAATGGATAAATTCCTCTTTTTGCAACCCCAGATAACATAACCCATACTCGATCCTTAAGAAGGGCAGACATGGACTATTGTAAAGAAGTAAAACCTAAAAGCTTTTCTATTATTCATCGTCCGGACATGTCAATTCTCTTATGGTTTTGTATTTGTCTTCCATCTCCTCAGCAATTTCTGTAACATTTTTTAATGAATATTTTGCCTTTGGAAAATACCACCTGATTCCCACTCTGTGTCCTATACCGTCCACATCATAAATCATTCCCTTTTCTGATTCTACACCATACTTGTCATCAAAGCTACGCTCTCGTACTTCCAAACCTCTCTTGGTTTTGTCTTCCAGTATAAGATCGGACTCATTCCCTTCGAAAATAAAATAAAACTGTCCCTTTTTTACAAACGGCTTTCCTTGCTGCATTAAAATATCTTTGTCAGCACGTTATTGTGTATTAAACCTATGCTAATTTGAGAATTTCCTTCATTTCAGTGTTTCCTTCCTTCTTATGCTCTCTCACATGTCGGTAGAATTTTTTGTTACTCTGATAAAAATGCAACCTGAAATCGACTAGAGTTCAATTGGCTGACTTGATGTTAACACGTCGTATGTTGATATGTCCTACCAATTATAAGATTATTGGGTCAAAGGATCATAGTGAAATATGATGCTGTGTATTGCTATAAAATGCTCGTGAATAAGTCCTATCTCTTTGTCTGACAGTTTACTTCTTATTGTTCTAAAATCATTAAGCCTCAAGCATCTGCCAAACTGGCTTAATAGTAAATGATGTCCATCTAGATTGAGTTGTATTCCTTCTAGATGTTTGTGGATAAGTCCTATCTGTTCGTCTGATAAGTTCTTTTTTACTATTTCTTTAACATTAACACCAACGTCAAAAGGGCTTAATTCATTAAACAGACATGAGATTGCTATGGCTTCTTCTTCTTTTTCTTCTTCTGTTTTTCCTGGCATCGTCATGACACATCATCTGACCTGCATCTGCTACGTATAATACCCTTAATAAATACACGGTCACTTACAAGATGTGGTTGAGCATGAAGTATCAGGTCGGTCTTCTAAAGTACTGTATTAGTAGTACGCTGTGCTTCAAGGTGAATTCAAATATCTTATAACATAACACCTATTTTTCGATTGGATTGCCTATCATATTGCCCCATTCAGTCCATGAACCGTCATAATTGCGTACTGAGGGATACCCAAGAAGGTATTTCAAAACAAACCAGGTATGCGAAGACCTTTCTCCTATCCTACAGTAACAAATTACCTCTTTATCTGCAGTCACACCTTTAGCTTCATATAGAGCCTTAAGTTCTTCGACACTTTTGAAAGTTCCATCTGAATCTCTTACCGCTTGAGCCCAAGGAATATTGTTTGCTCCAGGAATATGGCCGCCTCTTTGCGCATGTTCCATAGGGTATTCTGGTGGAGCAGTAATTTCTCCTGAAAATTCTTTTGGAGAACGAACATCCACTAATACAGTTTCATTTAGCCTTTCTATTGCTCGCCTCACATCTGGCAAGTATGCACGTATACCCTCATCAGGAGGTATTGCACTATATTTTGAAGAAGATTGTGATTGTGGAGCGGGCTCTTCTTTTGTATATTCTCTCTTTTCTAGCTCCCACTTTTTCCTACCCCCATTCATTATTTTGATTTTCTTATGACCATAGTAATGAAATACCCATAATGCAAAAGCAGCAAACCAATTATTGAAATCACCATATAATATAAGCTCTGTGCCTGGTGTAGCTCCTACTTTGGACATAAGAGCTTCAAACTGCTGTTTATTAATTATATCACGTCGATTAAGGTCGTTAATATCCTTTCTCCACCAGACCAAATATGCACCTGGTATATGGCCTTGCCTGTAAGCATTCTCTGGATCATAATCAACTTCTAGGAGTCTAAGGTTTGGATTCTTTAGGTTATTTGCGACCCAGTCAGTTTCACATAATACTTCTGGATAAGAATAGGCTTTACCTGACATAATGTAGTATCTCAATACATACTGGTTAAAAAATATATGTCAGATGGACTGTATTTAATATATTCAAAAATAAAATCCTGTTTAAAACACTTAAATTATCATCTTTTGGGCATACTTTGTGGGCCGGTAGTTAAGTCCGGTAGAATACCTGCCTTGCATGCAGTGTTAACGCGGCAGAGGAAACGTAGGTGGTCGTGGGTTCAAATCCCACCCGGTCCATGTGATATCACTACGTTATAAGCTAAAAAAAGCCGAGAAAAAAGAATGTCCCCATTTAAAATGTTTTAGTCCTAAAAATACAATATCAAATTTTTCAAATATATAATACAACTTACAAGACTTTAATAAAGTTAGAAAAAGAATTAGAAGACAATGATAGTCACATCTTCAACATCGGCAAAAATATTAAGATATTATTAGTGGGGAACCGATATCAAGAAAGGCGATATGCTGCCAATAATGCATATAGCATGCTCGCATAATATGGCCGTGACCGTATTTAGGCAGGTTATATCTCCATTTCCATTTCCTGTGCATGATTGCGTGATTTGTTGTTTACCATTGTGCTTTCCATGCGACTGTCTTGCGTCCGCAATGGGTAGAAGAATATAAGCAAATAATAATGTCGAAAGCAATACGAAAGCTAAAATTCTGAATTTTGGCGAAGCCACAAGTGTCATTTTTGTATTTGTATTATGGTATATTTGAGGTTCTTTAAACTCATTAGGTAGAATATCGATAGATATTATTGTTGTATTTTGATATCAGGGTATTTACTAGAAAAAGCCGAAACATACATTTCTTTACTAAAAAGATAATTATTGATCCGTGGGACTCCACATCCCATTGACTTCATCTCTTTACTCTGATATTACAATGTTACAAAAAGAAATTGCAAAGCATGTAATTACAGAAGATATTTTCGATAGAGAAATAAGTTATATATGTGGCGTAGATGTCTCCTACAAAAAAAATATCGCATATTGTTCGGCGGCAGTAATTAAGAAAAATACGTTAGAATTAATCGAGTGTGTCAAGACCAAATATGCAGTAGAGCAGCCTTACATTCCAGGGTTCTTTATCTTAAGAGAAGCCAAACCAATTATGGGTATATTGAATTGTCTAAAGACCGATTTTGAAGTATTGCTTATTGATGGGCATGGGCAATTACATCCTCGAAGATGTGGGCTAGCTTGTCATATAGGCGTAATTATAGATATGCCGACTATAGGTGTTGCAAAATCTCTACTTTGTGGCAATGTAAGAGAAGACCAATTTATTGAATTAGATGGAGACATCTTGGGATTTAGAATAAAAACCGAATGCAAGAAACCGATCTATGTAAGCGTAGGTCACAAAATATGCTTAAAATCAGCAACTGAAGTTATTAAACGATTAGTTAAAAATGAAGAATGGCTACCAGAACCCTTGCGAATTGCGGATATCAGTTCAAAAGATCACCTAAATTTTAAATAAGTTCATTATTTTTGCCAAAACTTACATTCGAATTATCGTTATCATTTCCGTAAGAGATAAGTTTGAGAAAGAATACAAACTAAATATTGTCATTTTTTGGAGGCGGAACTTCAGATGGTAAAATTGATAAAAGTAAATATGAACATCTTACAATGAGCATAAGGCAGACAGTATTAGAAAGAGCCCATCATCGATGTCAAAAGTGTTCGGTGAAATTTAGCGCAGGTGTTCATCCACACTTTGAGCACATCAACGGCTCTTTGAAAGATAATCGCCCAGTTAATTTACATGCCTTGTGTCCAGCGTGCTTCAAATTTGTAGAAAAGAAAGAAAATCGTAAAGGGATTGTTGGTAATATGCGTAATGCTTTTGGAGGGATATTAAAGAAGTAAATCCAAGGATTGAAAAGGATGGAACCTTGAATCGTCAAGCAATAATTAAGAATGCTGGCATGTTTTGATTTAAAATATATGACTTTTAACATGTTTGTTAGTTGAAGAGGTTATCTCGGTCTATCACTACAGAATCAAATTGATAATAACACAAATGAGATGTATCGTTATTTTTGCCCTACAATATATTAAAGTTTGATCCAATATTTAACTCGGCATAAATCTGAAATTATAAATTTGCATACAGAAGTAGTACACCACTGAAATCTGTAATTTATCTAGATTCGTTTTCAAATTAATTTATAGAACTACAACTGGACATTAAATTGAAAACGTAAATATCCCAACTAGTCTAAGAATTTCATATGGGTATTCCAGAAAAGATAAGAGCTATCCAAGACGAAATTCACAAGACACAGATTAACAAATCTACTGAATACCATATTGGCCTGCTAAAAGCAAAAATTGCTCGTCTTAAGCGGGAGTTGGAGGAAAACACACATGGCAAAACGCTGTCTACAGGGAGCAGAAACGCGGGTTTTGATGTTAGAAAAACAGGTGATGCTACTGTTGTGCTTATAGGACTGCCTAGTGTAGGTAAATCTACACTTCTCAATCGTTTAACAAACGCCAGGTCAAGAGTCGCATCATATCAATTCACAACACTCACAGCAGTTCCTGGAATACTTGATTATTGTGGCGCGAGAATTCAGATTCTTGATATGCCAGGAATAATAGAAGGAGCAGCTGGAGGTAAGGGTCTTGGTAAAAGAGTGCTTTCGGTAGCTAGAAATGCTGACTTACTTTTGATTATTCTTGATGTATTTCAGCCTCAACATTTAGCTATTTTAAAGAAAGAATTATCCGAAATAGGAATTAAGGCTGACCAAAAGCCTCCGGACATCATAATTGAAAAAATGTCTTCTGGTGGAATTTCTATAAATATACAAGTTCCCGTGAAGATGACAGAAAACCTAGTCAAGGAAATTTTGCGTATTTATGGAATACACAACGGTCGAATTACTATAAGAGAACCTGGATTGACAGATGATCAGTTAATCGATGTGCTGAATGGAAATCGAGTTTATATTCCTTCCTTAATAGTATTGAACAAAATAGATCTTGTGAATCAAGGGTTCGTAAGAGAGGTTCAAACAAAGATTGGAAATAACTTTGTCCCAATTTCTGCTGATGGAAATATTAATGTTGATGCATTGAAAGAATCTATATATAAAAAATTGGATTTTATTAGAATTTATATGCGTCCGAAAAACCAGGAAACAGACTACAAAGAACCAATGATTATGCGGAGGGGTTGTACGGTTGAGGACGTGTGCAACAAGATCCACCGTCATATGGTAAAAGACTTTAGATTCGCACATATATGGGGAAAGAGTGCAAAGTTTGATGGTCAGAAAGTAGGTTTAGACCATACACTTATTGATGAAGATGTGTTAAATATAGTAAAAAGGGTTAATGCAATTTGAAGAAACTACGAGTTCGCTTATACCATTTGTCTTTCTATATCTTTGTTTCTACCAGACAGGAGCTGAAACCCTGCCTTTGAGATCAATTTCAATGGAATGTGCATAATAGTCATTATGCTTTGCTATACTTTTGTATTAATACTTTTTTCATCTCCAACTGCCACTCTCTGTTACCCTTGTTTGAGACAAGGATAAATAATAATAGTAGCTATGATAATAATTGTTTTACAGAATTATGTTTGTTGAAGAAATGAATGCAGCGCAGATTGAAAAAGTAAATGGTAAAACGGTAGCTATATTGGTATTCGGCGCATGTGAGAACCATGGTGATCATATGCCATTTGGGTCGGATTTTATTGTTCCTATGGAGTTAGCAAAAAGGATATCCAAAAGAATGGACAATGCAATAGTGTTTCCAGCTCTACCCTACGGAGTTAGCTTACATCATGCAGAATTTAATATGACCATGAGTTTACAACCTGATACGCTTGTAAAGGTTATTGAAAACCTTTTTCAGAGTCTTATTAGAAATAATATAAGTAGAATACTCATAATAAATGGACATGATGGAAACATTGCTCCTATCGAATTAGCGGCAAGAACAACAAAAGACACACATCCTGCCGTAGTAATTGCATGTATGGAAGCATGGTGGGTATCGATTGGAGAGCTTACAAAAGACCTGTTTGAAGTATGGAACGGACTTGGGCACGGTGGTGAAGCTGAAACTGCTGCCATGCTTGCCGTACGTCCAGATTTGGTAAATATGGATTATGCTCCAGAAGAGGTAATTCCGAAATTACCCGGCAATGCTGTTAGAATATATTGGAAGTTTAATGAGTTAACAAATACCGGATCAACGGGCTCTCCAAAGAAAGCGACTATTGAAAAAGGAGAGAAGGCATTAAAAACACTTGAAGATGTAATTATTTCATTTGTAAATGACATGGAAAAACATGATTGGAAATATGGATTATCTGTTTCAGACAACATTGGTAACAGTGAAAGAGCTGCGACAGTAATAATAGCTTCTTACTGTGAACTAAAATATACATGACTAATATTTCTGACAATAACGAAAAACTCAAGAAGAAACTAAAAGAGAAACCAGTAGATGAAATGAATGCACGAGAACTGCTTGAATATGAAAATTCTACTAAATCAGAAGTAAATGAAAAGGAAGAGTAAGATCAAAAATATTAGTGTAAATGGGAAAAAATCACATTTCCTGAGTAGATTGACTATCGATATCTGTCTCATATCTCATAATATCTGCAAGCTGCTGATTTGGCAAGTAATTTTCTAAGCTTGTAGAAATTTTCTAATCATAG
>JBEVTH010000045.1:0-1221 GCA_041156085.1 Candidatus Nitrososphaera maunauluensis | reverse complement strand
AGCGTTCTTTATAATCCGTTAACTGAGACTCCTTCACTTCCTGAAGCCAATTATGAATCAAAGTAATCTCGACCGTTTTTACATCCTCAGAGTTATTACGAAACGAATTGTTTAGTACAAATGCATATGCATCACTTACATTGGGCCTAAAAACATCATTAATTTTTACATCACGTTTACTATAGTACGCGTTAAATTCACAATTCTTATTATTATTGATATCCTCTTTCCATGCTAGGATGTCTTTCCTGCTAATAATTAAAACTTCTATTTGACTATTTGAATTCTTTACTTCTATATCAAAAGCAAGTCTATAATTATGCATAAGTATCAAATTCACGCCAAAATACATTATCGCATATCCATGGGAATTTCCGGCAGGTATGTTAAATTCATTGATATTTCTGATAACATGAGGAAGGACTTTCATTACAAGATAAATAGATTAGGGGTTATTTACCATTGCTTAGGAAGGGCGAATAAAAATATACTACCTGACGCGCTAACATAGTGATGTTGATGGATGTGTTAGAGCTTTTATGTCTGACGTAAATTGCGACTTTAATCTTCATGCTTTGGACCAAGTTTCATTGTAGTCTAGTTCAAATTTCAATCGGAAACAGGAATGGGCTTAGTCATATTTTCATATTTATCAAATAAAGCATATGCAAATCGATGGTTAAGAAATAAAATAAATAGTCCATCTCTCATCATATTTTCAATTGCAACACTAATTTCTTCATTTTTGATTAGGTGAAAATAAGACAGTGAATCAGTTACAAGCGTTAAATTTGTTTGATCATAATTATCCATAATGTCAAATACTAAAGATTCAATAAATCCAAAAAAACTTAGATCATATTGTTTAATGGTGGATTTGAAAATAGTTACCATCGTTTCAACTACTTCATAATTTGTTCTGGACGCTACGATCGGCGATGAAAAAATCCTTGTTCCTTTATCGAACACCCTATTATTTTCTATTTCAGAATAATCATTTAATTTAAAGAATTCTTCGGTTCCTCTTAATAACTGAGATTCAGTTAGCCAATTATCGTTTCTATTTTCATTCATTCTGGCGAAATAAGATCTAGCACTCACCATTCGTATATTGGGCAATTAATTCTGGTTACTTTATACTATTCTTGCTAATAAATTAAAGCTATCTATGAAATATGGTTTCAAGGAGTTTTTTTCAAATCAATTTCAAGTGGGACTATT
>JBEVTH010000044.1:4545-14081 GCA_041156085.1 Candidatus Nitrososphaera maunauluensis | reverse complement strand
CTGTTGTGTCACTGCCGGAAATACATACTGCTCTTTGTGTATTGCTTTGATCTATTGATGCGCTTGAGCTTTGTGAGCTAGGGTCATAGTAGTATCCGTCGTAGTTAGTACCACCGCTGTCCCCTACATTGGCTGCTACTGCATTACCTTCATTGAAATTGACTGCTGCATTGTTACATGAGCCTGTTGTGTCACTGCCGGAAATACATACTGCTCTTTGTGTATTGCTTTGATCTATAGATGAACTTGAGCCCGATCTTGCCAATACGTTTATTGGAGTCATCATGGCCGTTGTCGACGTTGTTAACAATCCTACTAATGCTATTGCTAAAAGTATAGATATCTTCGTATTATTCATTTTTCTCTAAATGTAGAGCAGAATGTTATTAGTATATTTAGATTGTGTAAATAATTACACTTTTTTTGTTATTTACATATATACTATACATATATACTATATATATACCTGTAATAAACTTTAACATGATTTCAGAGTTACAAAGGTTATTCCAGAAACTAAAAGCATCAGTAAAAATGAAGCAGCACATTTCATAGATATAATATACGTTGGGATTACCATTAAGTCTACCTAGTTGTTTCAGTCCTGTTCTACTAAAATGCTGCTAATAATTCTAGAAATGTCCAGAATATTAAACAAAATCATTTGTTACTGATTGGACTTGTTTTATCATACAGTCTGCTAGATACTAGATAAAGTTTAACTGGCTCTTCATAGTCTTCTTTTATCCAGAGCATTTCAAACCCTTCTTCTGCTGCCAAATCTTGTATATCCTTTTCTTTAACGAATCGGATTTGAAAGCCGATTATATCAAGGATTTCCTTGTCTACTATGGATACTACGCCTTTGGCGTAGGATTTGTCATGTGGCTTCTGACAGAAAAGAAATTCAATCCTTTTGTTTTTGATACTCTGCTTATTTCCGAAAATATAAATTGAATCTCTTCAAGTGAAAAACGCATGTTAAGAAACATGTGTGAACATACAGCATCAAAATGAGTGAGCGAGCCCGAGGTAGTCTAGGCGGTAATACACTTAAAATTATTTCATAACTGCTAAAGATTCCACTTTCGTTCCAAGCCATCTACCGTATGGTTTTGAGCGGATTATACGTAGTCTCCACATGGAAACTGGTACTTAACGCATATTTTTTAATTCATATGCACAATAAAGTTGACTAATAATAGTGTATATCAAATAAATGAAGGTTGCGTCTCCGAGCTCAAGCCGGTTAATTTTTGCTACTCCTCTGTGGAAGAAACCGGTTAATACTGCTGACGTATTTCATTTATCATTTATGAGATTTCATTTTCAGAAGTAGGATCTTTCTGACTTTTCTCATTATAACAATATTTACATAGAATAAATTTCAAATCCACATATTGCAAAGCAGGAATGAATCACCATCTCTCACTGTACTACCAAGCAGCGACAACGAAAAAATTTGTTTTTTCATTAGTAACATCGATACGCCTTATGAAGGGATGGTAAGACCATTCATAAATTGGACAATAGAATTACGTTTAGAAGGTTATGAAATATACTTTATTTTATTAAATTGTAGCAAGAAACTAAAGGACTTTCTTGAAAAGTACGTTCACGGAGTTAATCTTAAATCTGTAACGAATTTTAATGAAATGTTGGCCTATTTATATAATTCAAGGCCTACTGTTATCGTCACAGATGATTACTATGCACGACTTAGATTAATCAATAAAATCAAAAACACAACTCGTGTAAGAACATGTATCTATGTGCAGGTTCTCCATGGAATTCATTCTATTGTTGATACTTTCAATTTGAATTATGCTTCACTTAAATTTAAATTGAAGATACGTTACTTTGGCCAAAGATTTATTCCCTTTAATTTCTTAAGAAGACCATACAAGAACTTGCTTCTCAACCAGGATTTAATCATAGCAAATAGTCAAACTACTGCAACGTTCTTGCATACACTATATGGAATAGAGCCCGATGAAGTAATCCATCCGCCTGTTAATACAAAGATTTTTAAAACATGTGCGGGGAAAAAAAACCAAGTTCTGCTATACTTAGGATCCCATAGTGAGGAAGTCGATGCGAATTTTATAAGAAAAATCTGCGAGATACTACAAACCGGCGGATTTAATATTTTGGTATTTGGCAATGTAAAGATTCCAGAACAGATGAAGAATGACTTTAATTTACAATATTGTTCTGATGTTTGTGATGAGGAACTCGCAAGAATTTATTCAGAAAGTAAATATACAATTTGTCCTCAAAAATGGGAAATGTTTGGATATGTAGCTGCAGAATCTATATCTTGTGGCACTCCTGCGATAGCATTTAATCTGATGGGATTTGCTGAGATAATCGCACAACCAAAATGTGGCTATTTGGTCAATAACAAACAAGAGTTTTTGACAAAGGTAGAGTCCCTTACTTTAGAATCAAAAAATAAATGTGATCGTAACACATACTTTTGGAATATAGAAACGTCTACTATGAAGTTAAAAAAAGTCATAGAAAGTAATTGAAATGTACTTCCATAGAGATAGAACGAATTGTGACCATTGTTAACGATCCTCAAATATCTAACGACTGACTGACTAGTTAGTTGTAATGGAATACAAAGGCATTCTGATAATTATGATCTATTTTTATATTTGGGATAAAGGCCTTCTGCACATCAAACAAAATTATGATGTGTATATGTGAATAGAATAGAATATCCTTTCACTACTCGCTCATGCAGTATCAAGCGTCTTGATTTCCCACAACTGTCGAACGCGAAATAATTTAAGAATGTGTTCCTGCCACAGAGCAGGCTCCAACAGCTTCAGACATGCAAGGTAGAATAAAAGGTGTACGTTCCCTTTTCTTCGTTACTAGTCGTTATAGTTACGTGTACGTTAAGATCCACGGCTCCAGCGCTTTTAGGTGTCTTTCAATGTCCCCTCGTGAGTTCTATGTTTCTTGCATACAACAGGTCAAAAAATCAGCTTCCCTAGTTACAGCAGATTCTAAGTTCGTAATTCCGATATAATACCTAAAAGTTTCGATGAGCATCTTCATTATTTACCCAATTTTTATAAGCAACATTACCATTGTGACTTTTAATGTATCTAACACCAATTAGATTATTATCATCACTCATTGCTATTGTTGCAATAGCATCAATCTTTACAACAGGAACCGCAGCAGTTATTAAGTCAGTACTTGCCCAATCAGAGAGTTCGGCTACAACGACAATTCAATCACCGTCTTCAGGCCAAAAATTTAGTGCAAAAATGACTGGTGATAAGGAAGTACCACCAATTAGTACTGATACAACAGGGACAATTAGAGTAGAAGCCAATTCTCAACAACAAACGTTAGATTACGATTTAACTCTTACAAATTTAAATGGAGTGATTACTGGAGCTCATATCCATATGGGCAAACCGGGCGTTAATGGGCCCATTGTAGCTGACTTGAATGCTCCAGGGCTTGGGGGAGCTGCAGCAGCATCTTCTTCCTCTTCCTCTTCTGGAGAGGGGACGGCTATGACGTCTAATTCCGTAAGCGGTACTATTAGATCTACTGATTTGAAGGGTCCATTAGAAGGTAAGCAGATAACCGACCTGATTAAGCTTATAGAAGAAGGTAGAGCATACACTAATGTTCATACAGAGCAGAACCCTAATGGTGAGATTCGTGGACAATTATTTACTTCTTCTTCTTCTGACATAACGAGTACAGATAATACAGGTTCAGCTTCTGCTTCGACATCACAATCACCATCAGCATCCGCATCAGCGACAGCTCGGTGATAATTTGCTGTTCCTATATTTCTATGAGCAATGAAGATTAGTCAAGAATTTTGAATCTCCATTTGAAGTTCAATAATCTTATTGTTGCTTTAGGTTAGGAATATTTTTATTTTTTCTGCATGATGTCTTGTTAGATGTATTCAATATGTTGATATCCTCGCTGACAACTATCATCTATCTATCTATTGTAGCTACCAGTTTAAATGGCCTTGATTCAAAGGAACATGTGCATTACACCTATCAGGCTCACCATCCAGTTGCAAGTCCATTGTAGTCTTAATTAGGTCCATTACTATGTCATCTGTTTTTAATATGTTACTACGATAAATCTCAACAATAAAAACTTCTTTTAGAAATTGGAAGTAAAATTTTGGATAAAAGATACCATAATCGAATATTGATAGCTCCACGACGCTGTTAAATTAATTTTCTATGATATAATACCTGTGAGTATTCTGTTGCAATAAAGACTATGACCTTGATAAAAAATACTATCTGTATTAATTATTTAGAGGCAAAAGTCGGCGCTAAATCAAATGACTGTATTCGATTATTGAAAATATCAGTAACATAAACCTCGCCGGAAGATGGATCAACAGCAATACTCTTGGGTCCATTGAATTGATAAGCGCCGAAACCAGATGATCCCCACACTGTTACGAATGTACCATCGCGCTTAAACACCTGAATTCTGTTATTCCCGTAATCGGCAACATAAACATTGCCAGAAGAAGCGCTGACAGCAATACCTGTCGGTCCAATAAATTCGCCGTCGGTAGAGCCAGAAGATCCCCACTTTGCAATGAATATACCACTACTGGTAAATTCTTGAATTCGATTATTGCCAGTATCTGCAACATATACATTGCCGGAAGTAGGATCGACAGCGACACCGGATGGCTCTGTGAAATAACCATCAGGTTGACCTTCAAACCCCCACTTTGCAATGAATATACCACTACTGGTAAATTCTTGAATTCGATTATTGCCAGTATCTGCAACATATACATTGCCAGAAGAGGGATTGACAGCAACACTGGTTGGACTATTGAATTGTCCGTCACCTTCGTCCAAAAGACTTGAAGCCTGTGTGCCTGAGTGGGTACATTCTACATTCAACTGCAAATCGCATGTAGTTCCCCATTTTGCAATGAATGTGCCATTACTTGAAAACTTTTGAATTCGATTATTACCTGTATCTGCAACGTACACGTTACCGGATGGATCAACGGAAACACCATTCGGACTAGCAAATTCTCCATCAGATGGGTTTTTACATGGTATATTCTCTATATCTGAAGAAACCGCGGAGGAGGAACATTTGGATCCCCATTTTGCAATGAATGTGCCATTACTTGAAAACTTTTGAATTCGATTATTACCTGTATCTGCAACGTACACGTTACCGGATGGGTCAACAGATATCTCGTGTGGTTTATCAAACTGACCATCGCTAATGCCAAGAGTACCCCACCCTACCACAAACAGATATTTTTCAACAGAATACAAAAGGGAAAGAGTAATATTATTATTGATTATACTTTCAAGGCAGAATAATAAAATAACCAATAAGAATAAGCCTGACAGCACAAATGCATTCATAGTGGTACAGAAACAATTGTTTGTATTTTTCTTTGGCATTGATTATGCCTGGATCCAATAAACTACAACAACAACAAAAGATAGTAACACAGGCATGTTATTTGATCAACCAAATCAAATCAGCTTCTATTGAAGACTTTTCTCCATTGTCTCAAAAGGGATCGTGATAGTAATGTTGCCGTTCTTTTATTATCAATTCTATTCACTATATGTATGATATATTTTCGTCTCTTCCATATAAGATATCCTGCCAATGTAGCTATCGTAACTATGCTAATCGTTGAACCATCGATGAACCATTTCTGAGCTTGGTACTCTACTGTTAAAGTATACTCACCAGTTCTGTTTATATAAAAACCATTTGCCGTGGAGTATACTGGAATACTGTTTACCTTGAATTTATTATCTATACTGGCCAGCCATAACGGGTCATAAGGTTCAGCCAATACTAGTAAATGTGATTTTTTAGCATCAACTTTTACTACATACTTTGTGGGATCAATTTTCTTATATTCTGTTATCTGAGCTGGAGGATTTAGTCTGGAAACAAAAACATCTTCTAAGGTTTCTTGTTTTTTGTTAGTCGAGTATACTATTACAGAATCTAGATCTGTTCCAGAGTCTGAAGCTATTCTGAGTTTATTTTCTCCTGGTTGTAGGTAGGCTGAAAAATACAGCCATTTCAGTTGCTCTTCTTTATTTTTAAGAGGAACATTAGAACTGGTATTCCCAATGCTTATTTTTAAAAAAGTACAGGTTGCACATGTCTTTGCCCTCAAGGCCACTACGTAATTTGATGGTTTTAAGATATTCAATGTTGTGAATATTTCGGAATGCGGAGATAATACTAATACCTCGCCGTTACTTGCTCGAGTTCCATACTTTTGAGATATAATGCTAGTTCCATTTAAATTTGGATTATTATTATTATTGTTCGTAGGGATATTGTAGAAGCCTGACTCTGCTTCAATCATAAACATATTTCTTGTAGAATTGGACAACGTGTGTGCTTGATATTCTAGCATATTTTTCTCATTTGGTGGCAACAGAGCGAAAATATTTACAGCATTAAACCCCTCAACGTTCTCTAAAGTTAAGGTGTAATGCTTTCCTTTTATGAGATTAAATGTACCGGTATTTTCCCATGTGAACTTGTTTGATTGATCCTTTGTGATTAATTCCTTGATGAATTTGTTATCAAGATAAAGCCTTATTGTTCCTCCTTGCTGGTTCTTTAGGTATCTCATATATAGAATGTAATTGTCGTTTCTTTCAACTTCTAACGGGATGTTTAGCCTGCTGTTCTTTGCCCATGTAAGCACCAGGCCTTTTCCATAATCAAAATCCCAATTACCTATCCCAAATTGGTTAAGGTATGTATGGAAAGGGCCATGTAATGGATCCATGGCTCCAGCCTTTGACCACATCTCCGAAGCGAAATGGTGATTAGTTGCATCAAAAGGGCTTATAATATATCTATCATCAACAAAAGAAAGGGGTAAGTTATCTGTTGAATTTCTGTCAAGGATAAGAGTGTCTGCAGCATGCTTTGCGTACTCGTATTTTTCTATCTTTGTAGCAGAATCGAGGAAGAACAAAGATGAGTCTATCGAACTAAAAGAGTCTACAGAATTCATTGTCAAGAATTTATCCAGCCCGCCAATCAGTACAATATTTTGCTTGGGTATGTTCAATTCTCTAGCATCACGACTACCTGCTTTGAAGACTTTGAAGAATCCGATATTTTCTATATTCTTAAGCCCATTTGTTGAATCTAACTTGTTTAACAGATCTAAATATCTTGTATTAATGGTGTCATTGTGATATATCAAATACGCAGTTCCTAACGGGTAAATCAAATTGTTAATATTATTAGTTTTATTTGAACTGATTGAATCAGTAATTAAACTATAGTATAAAGGAGAGGGACTGATATTGGGTGTTACAAGAGATAATTGATAAAATATATCATTTATCAGTTGTCCTTGACTCCAAGTATGGCGGTCGACGCCAGTGTAAGGCATAAAGACAAATTTCTGAATATCATTAGCATGCACGAGGTAATTGTTTAGCTTTGTGAGATCATTAGGAATAACTACAGGGCTGTAGGCTTTCCATAAGGAATCTTTGTAGATTGGATAAGAGTATACGGCAATCGAACCTAAAGCTAAAATCAAGAACCCAGAAGCTATTGTATTCTTATATCTCATTCGTTCTGAAAATTTCAGAACTTCAAAACACACTATGCTAATAAGAAATGAGTAAGCAAACGCAATTGTGAAGGCCCATTTGTCTGGCTCTCGAAAAATCCAGTTGAAGCTAGAAAGAAATGGGATATAAAAAAGAAAGACTGGCCAGATATTGATCGGGGCTTGATAGCCCAAAGTCAGAAAAATACCAATGATCGCCAAAATAGAAAAAGCTATTACATATTTTGTATGTTTTTTAATCAATAACGACGAAAAAGCTAGGATAGGAATAACAAAACTGGCGGGTAACCACAATACAGACAACAATGATGTCTGAGAAGGTTCCACATTGACAGTTCTCGGACAGCAGACCCAATCTTCAATTAATCTAAAGACATTTAAAAAATTACTGTCACGGCTTAACAATTTTACAACTTCCTCTGTCTGTACTCTTGATGGTGCAACTTCTTTCTCTCTAGATGATAAGATATAGGGGTAGATCCAGTAGGAGTTTATGAGTAGATATAAGGATAAGATCAGCAATACAGGCTTTGCCAGTTCAGCCAGAATACGTTTTTTATTCCAAAAATTGATTATAACAAATAAGATCGATATGCCGCTAAAGATTAATCCGAATATTATGATCATTTGTACAGCTGAAGAAGCAATAGTCCATGCCATAACACTTGCAAGAATATACCTCCATCTTCTTGTATCTCTTCTAAAGGAGAATATAGTGGAAATGAAAAACACGGGCAGTAATGCGTATGCTATCCATAAATACCACTGAGGCATCCGGTGGAATGACCATACATTGTAAGCATAAAATAAACTGCCTACTATTACAGCAAGCTTAAACTTTGTGTCAGAATTATTATTAATTTTTCCTTTAAAAAAATGAATGGAACAAAAGTAAAACGAAATAGAGGAAGCGAAGAATCCAAAAACGATCATCAATTTGGAGATTATATCAGAGGATATGTTTACGGAAGCAAAAATATGTAATAGTCCAATTATAGGATATCTTGGAATTATCTCAGAACTATTAAAGATTTCATTTTCGATCCAGGTCCATCGTATGGTTTTGAATGAATTATACGTAGTCTCTGCGTATGGGAAATCTCCACCTAGGATAGTTCCGGGTTTGACTAGCAGAGGATAGGCAATAAAGAATACTGGTACTATTAGTAAAAGAAATAATAATAATGTAGTAAAAGACTTTGGCAATTTTTATGGGTTCTCAGCTAAAGCTACTTTAATATATTACCTTGGAAAGTGCTATATGATATATATAAACGGAATCTATGGTATACTAGATAAAGGAAGGCGAACTAGTATATAGAAGATTTGCCAGTTCATTCAGGGACATCCTAACAACGAAATGCATTTTAACATTTCTTTTTACTGCATATGACCTGAATGTCCTGAAAGTCTGCCGGTCTTGCAATTTAATTAACGATCCTCAAATATCTAACGACTGACTAGTTATTCAGACTTAACACTGGATTATTACCACGTGGACTTGCATAGGCAGCTGAGATATATTCTTATTACATTATTTTTTTGAAGATGCAACTACTGCTGCTGTTGTTATTGGCGCTGAAGATAATCCGCCGCCAACGTAATTCCAATTACCCCATTTGATACCATCTTTCGAGCTAACATACCATAAAGCATTGTCTGGTCCACGCGCAAATATGTCTATGGTATTGTTATTCAGTACAACTGCTGAAGGACTAGAAGTTATCGGTAGTCCAGCAACAGCATTCCAATTACCCCATTTGATTCCATTCCAACTAACATACCATAAAGCATTGTCTGCGCCGCGCGTAAATACTTGTAGGTGAGTTATGTTATTTTTCGAAGAGGATACTACTGCTGTTGGCGCTGAAGATAATCCGCCGCCAACGTAATTCCAATTACCCCATTTGATACC
>JBEVTH010000044.1:0-4445 GCA_041156085.1 Candidatus Nitrososphaera maunauluensis | reverse complement strand
TTGTCTGCGCCGCGCGTAAATACTTGTAGGTGAGTTATGTTATTTTTCGAAGAGGGTACGACCGACTCCGCAGTTGATACCTTGGATTCAAGAACCTGCTCAAAATCCCCTAATCTGAAATTTAGATTACCGTCTTTTATTCCATAAAAAAAAGTACAAATCAAGCAAGTACCACAAATTACTATTAGAAATTCAGCTCTCAATTAGAGCAAGCAAGAGAATCCAGATATAAAATATTAACATTATATTTTAGAGCCACAAAAAAATAAATGTATAAACGCTGTACCAAATCTCAAATGCGTAGAGGCTCAATAATCATTTTATTGCTATTTAATTTATTTACACCATCATTTGTTTTTTTTTCTAATGCAAGAGCAGAGCCAATACTCAATGACTCGAGCATTAAAGTAGAATTAGTGACAAAAGGTTTGAAGCTTCCCACGACAATGGCATTTGTAGGTCCTAACGACATTTTAGTTTTGGAGAAGGATAAAGGCACAGTACAAAGAATAGTGAATGGCAAAATGTTATCGCACCCATTACTTACTGCGAATGTTTCTAATGGTGAAGGAAGGGGTATGCTAGGAATTGCAATTATGCAAAATAGCGGGCACATATTTGTATTCTTGTCTTATCTTCAATCTGCCGCAGGAAGACCTAATGACGACATCAGTCAAGGAAAACTACCAGTTGGAAACAGGCTTTACAGATACGAATTAGTAGCAGATAAATTAGTAAACCCAAAATTGCTTTTAGACCTTCAAGCTCAATCAGCACCGTTTCATTACGGTGGGGTGATTGCTATTGGACCGGATAAGAATGTATACTGGGTTGTTGGTGACGACGGTCTGCAAAACCATCTCACTCAAGGCCAGAATATTAAAAATGGACAACCCCCTGATGGGACTGCCGGTATATTAAGAATGACCATAAATGGAGCTCCCGTAGGCAAAGGTATTCTTGGATCAGACTTTCCGCTGAATCTATACTATGGTTATGGGATACGAAATAGTTTTGGAATGGCTTTTGACCCGTTAACAGGACATCTGTGGGAAACAGAAAATGGCCCTGACTTTGGTGACGAAATCAACCTTGTTAAACCAGGATTTAACGGTGGCTGGGCTATGGTAGAGGGTTATTCTTCAAAGAAGGCTTTTGATCCTGCTTTGTCTGCAGATAAGACTGATAATTTATCACAATCAAGGACTAACAATCCTGTTCTCAACAGCCTGGTAGACTTTGGAGGACAAGGAAAATATACAGATCCTAAGTTTGAATGGAATTCTCCTGCGGTTGCCCCTACTGCACTTGCTTTTCTTAATTCTGACAGATTAGGGACTCTATATGAACATGATATGTTTGTAGGAGATTTTAATAATGGTAGAATTTATGACTTTAAGTTGAATCAAAATAGGACAGAATTATTACCCGATGGATCGACATCAAAGAATACAACAGGCCTGCGCAAAGATTCATGCAATCTTATTATTTCTGATACTTGTATGTCTGACTATCCTGAAAAGATGATATTTGGAAAGGGGTTTAACGGAATTACGGATATAAAAATGGGTCCAGACGGTTACCTGTATATTGTTTCTCATTTAGGAGGTGCGATATTTAGAATAGTTCCAAAAGACAAACAAAAGTTGTGACTATCTAGTGTCAAACGACGTGTTAACTTCCATTGCTAAAGAATTATTTGAAAGATATCCAAATGGTGCTAGCCACTCAGTTCTTCGCTCTGTAGAGATGTATTCGTTACGTAATCTCGTGCCGAAAAGTCAATCAATCCTCCTGGATTTAGGGTGTGGTGAAGGAATTTTCTTTATGATATTCAAAAAGAAATTTTCAATAACGTGCAAAAATATTATCGGTGTAGATGTCAATGAAAATGAGCTCCGAGAAGCAGTTAAATTGGGAGTTTATAACAACCTTATTTGTTGTGATGCAAGACTTCTACCCTTTAAAGACAACTCAATTGAAATTTGCATGTCTGTTTCTGTCTTAGAACACATACCCCAATACCTAAAAGTATTGACGGAAGTGGAAAGGGTCTTGATGTATTGCAGTACATTTTATACTACTGTAGTAAATGCCGAAGTATTTTCTTCTAATTTTGTAATTCCCAAACTGATGGCTCAGATACCAGGTATGAAAGATATGCAAAAAAAATATATTCAAAAACATAAACTAGAATATTATCATCATCTCGTGAATAATTCCGCCAAGGATTGGCTTGTTAACTTCCAAAGATCCAAACTAAGGCTGGAGAGAGTTATAGGAATTTGGACGCCAGAATTCATATATGCAAGCAGCAAATTAGGCATAATAAACTATATACTCAGATTTTTTCCAAAAGGTTTTAGGTCGAAATTTATTAATAGGTTTTTCGATCAGAACCTCAAAAATTATTTATCGGATCCAGATGTCGCGGGAACTTTATATTTAGAGACCACGAAATCCTCTAATAAAATTAATTAAATGATATGCAATACTAGAGATAAGACGTATGTCTATCTCTAACATACATACCCTAGTTATCAATGGCCTTTTTGTATTGCATTATCCATATGTGCCTCAAAATGCAATGCGATTCTCGAGTATAATCGCATATCAAAAACCAATTGACGTGATTTCAGCCAAGTCACCACGGCTCGCTCGTATCGGTCAAATTCTACATCAACATCAAGAAATCGAGTTGTAATAACGGTAAATTACTTGATCGATTCGAGTGACTGAGAATTATCCGCCGAACCCTATTTATAGAATGTAAACGTTGGTGATCTGTGTTTAATATCATTGCCCGAAAGTTGGGAGGACATAAATGTATCGATAGTCTGTGTATGATAATCCCTGCGGTTATTCTGAGCCTCGTTTTCGTTTTATTCCTGAGTTCACAATCATCCTACGCCACGAGTTTTACCTCTAATGGAGTCGGTATTACTCCTGTGGCATCAGCAGCAGGGGCAGCTGCAAGTGCCAGTGCTGGCGGTTCTTCTTCTTCTTCAGCTGCTGCCTCTGCTTCAGCCGGGGGAAATACTATTATCCGCAATGAACAAACCGTGATAAATAGAAATGTAATTGATAGCCTTGTTAGAAGTGCCGAAGCAAAAGCAGTCACAACTTCACCAAGTAGCACAGCTCCTTTGGTGGATCTGGAAACGATAAAACTTGGGAGATCTATTTTTTCGAGCAATGGGTTAAGACCGCTTGCTGACGTGATTCCTTTCCGTGTAATTGGCGGTCACGTGTCACTTACTTCTCCAAAGAATGTAAAGCTTGTAGCTGCAACTGTTACAAGTCGTGGAGTTGAACATGCAGTTATTATTGACCTTACAAAGGTTCGTGATATAAAGGCTGGAGAATCATTGTACCAAACAGACCTTGGAGAAGTAATTAGTGGAACTAACCCCTTCACAAGGAGTCATGATACTGTATCCAATTTTACGGATCTTTTGCTTTGGAACAACAGCAATTCTCCTGTTCTGTTGACTGATGATAGCCAGGTCACAATGGATATCGTTTACCAATAGATGAGATCCAACAACAAGCTGAATACAGCGTGGGCAATAGATTTCAAATAAAGCTCGAACTTTAATCATCTCATTTGACACTTCCATCTGACAAGACTGATTGACAACTGCCCAAGGGAATCATCAGTAGAACTGTATTTATATAATGTAAACGTTCGTCATTTATGTCTAATAAAATACCCGAATCCTTACGTCGAAGGTATAAACAGATTCTTGGTATAAGTATAGCTGCAGTTATTCTCTTTGTAATCCTCGTTCCTCTTCAAAATCAACAATCATTAACTGCCGCTCCACTTTGCGGATTGGTTGGCGGGCATGACTATGGATCTTGTCCACAGAGCGCCACTATCCTTAACGATGCAAATAATGCTGCTACGAAGGCTGGAGCACCACCATCAGCAGCAACAACCGCTGCCGCAGCGGCATCTTCAGCTGTAGCAAAAGGTGGCTCGGCAACCGAGGTAGCTGCAGCTGCAGCAGCTGCAGCCGCAACATCAGGAGCATCTCCCTCATCTACAGCAGCCGCTGCTGCAGCTGCAGCAGCCGCCGGAGCTGGCGCTTCATCCGGGGCCGCTTCAGCGGCAGCTGCTGCGGCTGCCGCTTCCGCCGCCAAAGGGGCTCCGTCTTCATCTGTTGCGGCTGCTGCTTCTGCAGCAGCAGTTTCAGCTGGCGCCTCGCCAACAGCTGCCGCAGCAGCAGCGGCTGCTGCAGCAGGAGGTACAGCTGCGGCTGCTGCTTCTGCAGCAGCAGTTTCAGCTGGCGCCTCGCCAACAGCTACATCAGCCGCAGCTGCAGCCGCAGCTTCTGCAGCAGCTTCAGCATCAGTTGGTGCAGCATCGGGAGCCAGCGTAGGCGCTGCAGCAGCTTCAGCGGCAGCAGCATCAGGCGCCTCTGTGGGCGCTTCGTCAGCAG
>JBEVTH010000043.1:0-14387 GCA_041156085.1 Candidatus Nitrososphaera maunauluensis | reverse complement strand
TTGATTGGGTCCTATTCCTTTTTCTCCATATTTTTTGAGATTCCAATAAGGTGGAGAAGTCACGGTCAAATGGATAGATCCAGAATCAATTTCTGGCATAAATGACGAATCACCTATGATCAAAGTATGAGTAGTCAATACTGCAATTTGGTAACGTATATCACTATTAAAGCTCGCAAGCAAGTATTCATTAGTATTATACTATACTATAATTTTCTCTAAAGATATAGTATAGCACAGAGGTCTTTACTATAAATACTTTACTAGTCAATATTCTAGCACCCAGGGTGGTAGAGTAAACTGTAGCAAATTTTGCTAGTGAATTATATTTGTATCAATAATTAGAATTTGCTATAAGCTAGTTCATATATCTGCTTTAAACTAAAAATATGTAATATGTCTTCTTGCTCTCTTACACCGGATGATTTGACGCAAGCAAAAGTAGTATATATGATTCTTAACAAGAAGACAGAAGAAGCACTACATAAGCTGAGTATATTCTATAACATTGCGCCGCCAGAAATAGTTGTCGGAACTATAAGAGGGAAACGTAGAACAGTGTACGCAGTATACGTTCAAAAAGAAAGAAGGATCTATGCAACAAATTCTGATATTTTTTACAATCCTTTCATAGTATTACATGAATTTTATCATCATATGCGAACAAAAGGCGGTGTACATCGGGGATCCGAAAAACACGCAAACATGTATGCGAAAAGTTTCATAGATTCATACAATAAAATAATCGAAAAGACATTGACGCAACGTTAGATTTTGGAGCAAGATCAACTGATAGCTCTAATCCACAGCAGCTCTCGTATGATTACTATTCGTATTTACAACAAAAAAAAGCGATGCTAGATACGTTTAATATATTATGAGGTTGAAGAATATGTTATGCAATCCATAACTACTTTCGTTAGGGAAGAGGAAACGAAAAAAGGATTAACTCTAAAAGAAATTGCACCAAAATGGGCAGAAAGATTAGATCAAAAAAATAATCTCCCGTTTCCTTTGTCGTTAACATGGCTAAAGTGGTATTATGAGCTTGACCATCCTTCAAAATGTGTTGTTGGAGAAGCATATGGGTATTGTCCTACATATCAAAAAGAATGTAAACGGTGCGATACGTTAGGTTGGAAACTCGGAGGATCTTTTTTGTTACGTTCAAAGATAGGATTGCAAAAGAATATCGAGGCATTTGTAGAACATTGGAATGAAAAACATTTCAACGAATAGAAAATACGGATAGCAAACTCGCTTATTAATAGAAGATTTACGTAGAATGGTCATTTACTAAGGTATATAAGGCAAACATGGAGTGGGTAATTCAAAATATCTTATTTTGGATCTACACATAACATGCCGCCTAGCATGCAGCTGTAGCTAATACTACCATCTCCGTAAAAAATTCGACTAATGGAACTGACTTGAATTGGGCATAATCTTATCTTAAACGCTGAATTAAAGATGGACATGAATTCATTCAAGAAATCGGCCGTTTAGGACTCTTTTTCGGTAGTTTTTATAATTCGTGAGGTTATTGATTTATTGTACAGGTGAATATTGCCCTATTATTTCTTTTATCTTTTTATCAATAAACCTTTTACCTAATCCGTCCTTGATTCCTATCTGCCTAACTTGAGTTTCATAGGCTTTTTTGATTGTATTGTCTTGTGTTGTAATAGTAATATCTTTAAAGTTCCACAATGCACGTACAAATTCTAATGAGAGTACTTTGTGATTATTCCCGGCCAATTCTCTATCTTCACAATTTCAACGATAGTATTAAGATGTTATATAAGAATATAGTTAACTAATAATAAAAAATAGATTATAAGAATTCTAATATGTATGATTTATGTGGACATATTATATCATAATACTCATGTACCCATTTGTGATACTATGACTTCTGCATTCTTACTAATTAACTGCCTAATTGGTTTTCAAGACTATATAGCCAACGAGTTAAAGAAATTATTCGAATTTATTGAAATCTATAGAGTAGATGTTATGTATGATATAATAGCCAAAGTTAATGTAAGCTCAGAAGAAGAGCTACAAGAGATCACAATATCGAAAATTCGAAAAATCGAAGGAATCAAATCCACATTAACTTTGGTAATAGTAAAGCATAGTAAACCAAGTCTCGATTAAATCGGCGGTAGCTAATCGCAGAATGATTATTGATATCACAAAAACTTCATACACAATATTTGCCGCCGCCAATAGATACAGAAAATGATATGAAGGAGTAGTCGACAATTTTGGCATACATGGAGCATCCTCTATGCAAGAACTAAATAAGGGACTTTCCACCAACCATTGAGTAAATGACTACTACTGCCGAGGGTTCAAAACCACGGGATGATAAGGTCGTATATTTTGGCGTAATTAATATCAATGAAGTTACAAGCACTGTTGGTGCAGTAGATGTCTGGCGTAGCGTAATTACTAAGGATCTATTTTGCGAGGAAAAACGACTAGGAATTTTGGATATTGCTGACTATGTTGGTATGCCATTGATCGATAAGGATAAAAAATGGGCAGTTGCAATAAACAGAAAAAAAACTGGCAAGGACAGATGGAGGTTGATTAAATTAATCAAGGAAGGCAAATTCAAATTTACAGAACCCGCCGATGAACTCTCTGTTGAAGTTGATGTTAAGGACTATAAAATTATAGATACCGAATGGTGGAGTTTCTTAGTCGAGAACAATGTAAATCGTAACATCGACGTCAATAACGAGGCAAATGCAAAATGATAATGAATGGAAATCGTGGCGACGATGGTGACAGAGTTCAAGTGGTTGTCTTTGTGACAAATGCTCGAGGAAGTGAAATAGCCAGCAAACTAACAGGTTATTTTGTTATTAAAGATAGAGAATTTAATTTTACAGCGATTGCGTTTGGCAGAATTGGGGGACACAATATAAGCCTTAATATTTCAAAAAGAGCGTTAGAAAATATTAAAAAAATTGGAATAGATCCAGAAGTCTTGCAGCTTACTATCCAACGTAAACTGATTGAGGGAGATGTAATTCTTCCAGAAGGACTAAAGATGCCAAAGTAGACGAAGATTATTTATAATATTGCGCCTTTTAATGCATCCGCGCAATTGCACTTAATCCTTCTAACAGAAATTGTTGGTATCATTTCTGCAATAAGCTTTTTTGTTTTCTCAATATTTTTACTCAATATTTCTATAATTTCCTTAGAACTAACAGGTGAGTTGGCCCACACATCATAATCGGTAACTGTTGCAATCGAGACGTAGCAAATTTCTGCTTCCCTAGCAAGTTGACATTCTGGCACAAGAGTCATACCTATAATGTCTGCATTTAGTATATCTCTAAAAAATTGAGACTCTGCCCTTGTTGAAAATCGCGGTCCTTCTACGCATACATACGTTGCTTTGGTATGGATATTATACTCTAGTTTGTTTCCATGATGTACCACAATATCTCGAAGTTCGGGACAAAATGGATCTGCAACAGATATATGACAAACCTCGCCGCCATCATAAAATGTATATTGTCTTCCTTTCGTAAAGTCAATAAACTGATCTAGTACAGCGATATCACCTGGCCTGTATTCATATTTCATACTTCCTACTGCAGTCGGTGCAATGATTCTCTGGACACCTAACTCCTTTAATGCCCATATGTTTGCACGATTATTGATTCGATGCGGTGGTATCCGATGACTTTTTCCATGTCTTGGAATGAAAGCCACTTTTTTACCACTATATTCTCCAACCGTGATAAGGTCAGACGGGTCGCCGAATGGAGTATAAACTTTGATCTCTCTCTTGTCGTTAAGAAGTCCAGGATCATAAACGCCCGTACCTCCAATAATTCCGATGTCTGCAGAGTAAGTCGTTTCCATCGTTTAACCGTACACCATTAATGAATGGACCCGATAGCCCATCTTTCTTAATTTATTGGCTCCGTCCATTGATTTCAATTCTATCACAAATGCAAAACCTGCGACAATGCCACCCAACTCCTCTACTAAGCGAGCGGCAGCAACGGCTGTTCCTCCTGTTGCTATTAGATCATCGGCAATCAAAATACTCTGATCACGTTTTACTGCATCTTTTTGAAGTTCCATAATTGCACTGCCATATTCAATATCGTATGATTTCTTGATGGTCTCTCCTGGAAGCTTCCCTGCCTTGCGGATCATAATCATACCTTTTCCGAACTTTAGTGCTAGTGCAGTAGCTACTATAAAGCCTCTTGATTCTATTCCACTAATATAATCTAGTTCTACATTGCTAAACTTGGAATAAAACTCATTTGAAATATGATTCAAGGCAGGAATGTTGCGGAAAACCGGATTGATATCCCTGAACAGAATTCCCTGTTTTGGAAAGTCAGGGTATTCATTTATCAACTTACTCAGGTCAGCTCCGTTCGTATTCACGCACGGGGTACCTTCTATCAATATAAAAAAGATTGCCCTTGACTCTAGTCTAGGAGAAGAAGCTTTTAATAATTATTTTTGATTATTATCAATGTTTGATGCGTTTAAGATGGGCTTCCTTTCTACCACGACGATAAAGTGGAATGGAACTTTCTGTGTATTTATACTCGTATTGATGTATATACTACATACATTGATACCCAATGATGAGCAGAAACTAGAGTATCGCAATAAAATAGCCCGATTAAAAGGCTTTGAAGATGCATTTGAGCTTGTAAAATCTGCAATATCTACTAAATTTAAAATGCATAGGGCAGGCTTAAGTCTTATTCTACAGGTGATGCCTAATAACCTGGGTGCTTACCATATACTTGGTTCCAATGTGATAGTTGTAAATAGGTATGTACTATATGTTATAAAGAATCTTTCAAAATCTACTGAAGAGTATAATTCTTATTTGTTTATGGTATTAGCTCATGAATACTTACACAGCTTTGGAATAATGGATGAAAACGTCGTAAGACAAATGACATATAATCTCTGCATGTCTTTGCTTGGGGAGAGCCACGCAGCTACACTAATGGCGAAAGAAGACCCTTCAAGCCTGTTTCCCCAACTAAAAATGCTGCCACAGAGCAAATTTGAGAGAGAATATGAGATTGTAAAAGATTTTGACAAAAAAAATCAATCCTATATTTCCTAGCTTATATTCATGATTTGTCAGTTTAAAAGTAAATTGTTTAAGAATATTTTTCTATTTTTGGAATGCGTTTTAAACGTATTATAGGCATACAATACATAAATAAGATTGGCAATATATATGAAATTGTATGCCTATAAAGAATGGTGCAGAATATATTCAAAGTTTGAGAAACAGGAATCTTAAAGTTCACTTATTTGGCAATTTAGTAAAGGAACCTGTGGATCATCCCTTGATTCGACCATCTATTAATGCGGTTGCAGAGACGTATGATATTGCAAATGAGGAACCTGAAATTGCTTCAGCACAATCCTCTTTAACTGGCATGAAAGTTAACAGGTTTTTACATATTGCTGAGAACGCTATAGACTTAGTTAACCAAAATAAAATGCAGAGAAAGCTTGGACAGCTTACTGCAACTTGCTTCCAGAGATGTGTTGGCATGGATGCGTTAAACTCATTATATTCTACGACTTTTGAAATCGATTCGAAACATGGCACAGTTTATCATAAACGTCTGGTGGAGTTTATTAAAACGATTCAACAAGAAAACCAGGTGATTGGAGGGGCAATGACTGACGTAAAGGGTGATCGCAGCCTCTCGCCATCTCAGCAGGAAGATCCTGACATGTTCGTTCATGTGGCAAAGAGAGATGAAAAAGGTATTTATATTACAGGTGCCAAGGCACACCAGACAGGTTGCATTAATTCTCATTGGATTATCGTAATGCCAACTATGAGACTTCGTCCAGAAGATAAAGATTATGCCATAGTAGGCGCAGTACCAACAGATGCTAAAGGTATTACTTTCATTTACGGCAGACAGTCCTGTGATACGAGAAGTATCGAGGAAGGAGATCTGGATGCAGGAAATGCCAAGTTCTCCGGACAGGAAGCTATGATAATCTTTGACAATGTATTCATACCAAATGAACTAATTTTTATGCATGGTGAATATGAATTTGCATCAATGTTGATTGAACGGTTCACTTGTTATCATAGGAGAAGCTATGTCTGTAAAACAGGTCTTGGAGATGTTCTTGTTGGAGCATCGGCCGCCATTGCAGACTATAATGGAGTAGCGAATGCATCACATATTAAGGACAAACTCGTAGAGATGACGCACTTAAATGAGACAATATTTGCTGCAGGAATTGCATCATCGTACCAATCCCATAGGACTGCAGCCGGTAATTACCAAAATGACGATATGTTAGCAAATGTCTGTAAGCATAATGTCACTAGATTCCCATATGAGATAAGCAGGTTGGCCCAAGACATAGCGGGTGGATTAATGGTGACGATGCCATCTGAACAGGATTTTAGAAGTCCTGAAACAGGCCCGCTGTTAGAAAAATATCTTAAAGGTAGGAAAGGTGTTTCCACTGAAGATAGAGTGCGAGTACTCAGGTTAATTGAAAACATGACTTTGGGACGAAATGCTGTAGGATATCTTACAGAATCAATGCATGGCGCAGGCTCACCTCAAGCCCAGAGAATTCAAATAGCACGTCAAATGCAGCTTGAGTATAAGAAGAAGTTGGCCAAAAATCTCGCTAACGTTACAGAAAGTGAAGCAAATGAACTTAACAAAGAACAATCTGAATACTTTGATAAAATATTTGGTAAGTAATCAATATTGATCTATTCAAAACCTCATCTTGTTTTTTGCTATCCGTTGTGCTCTGCGTTTCGTTGCTGGCTTTGCCTCTCTAAGGACGATCTCGTTTTCTTTTGTTCGATTTTGTAGCTGCCCGTTTTCCTTATTTTGTAGCTGCCCGTTTTCCTTTATACGCGCCATTTGTGGAGATTTATTTGAAGCATCAAAGGAAAATAAAATCCAGTCTTCAATTAAATTACAGTTGTTGGGACTGTAAGTAGCATCAACAGAGCACATATGTTCAACTGGACAAGTTAGACATGGCACTTGTTCTATACATTGTGTATTACCCGGTAATTTGACAGCAAAAAGTTTATAAGTCCATCGTCCATGCTGAAGGATTTTCTCACGTTTAATCAGAGAACGTTTTTCAAGTCTGATTGCTACGCGAGAACCGTTGCGACCAGTGAGGTCAAGTTTCTTCCAAAGCTTGGTTTGAAGTATCCCATTTTTTCCATTATCAATTATAATTCGAAATGTCCTTGCAGCTAGATCTTCTATTTCTGAATTACTTAGCTCCAATTAGTGCATCAACAACTATTAATATTAGTTGAACTCATAAATAATCGTTTTGTACTTCGACTGATTATTCGGCTGAAATTAAACGCTTTTCGTGAGAATTAACGTTTTCTAATCTGAAAATTTAATTAAATTAACGTTTAAACTCGGTATTTATTTGTGATTATAATAGCACACCACTTATAATGTCGCAGTACATGAATAAATTCTGTCTATACTATATCTCATAAGCGTAGGGTTCACAATCTGGCAGCAGATGAATTGAAACCAGCCGACTAAAACCCAATTTTGGCATTCATCGTATTTGCTAGTTCATAACTAATGATCTTATGAAATGACCATTACTCATTATGATATAATAACTGTACTAGAAATAGGTTATACATGAAGCTGTCTGAGGCAAAAAAAGATTATTACCGAAAATTAGCAAAGGAGAAAGGATATCGTAGTAGATCAGCATATAAACTAGAACAAATTAATCATTCTTACCATATTTTTAGACCTTCAGATACAGTAATTGACCTAGGATGTGCTCCTGGCGGCTGGTTACAGATAACACGTAAAGAAATTGGCTCTCATGGTAGAGTTATTGGTATTGATCTTCAAGAGGTAAAGCCTATTGAAGGAACAACAATTTTGCGTGATGATATAGAGGATCACGGAATAGTCGACAGAATACGGACAATACTGAATTCCAAAGCAGATGTAGTATTATCCGACCTTGCACCGAACATTAGTGGAATTTGGGAAGTCGACCATGCTCGGCAGATCTCACTTGCTAGAAGCGCGTTCACTGTTGCGGGGAAAGTATTAAGGAAAGATGGTATTGCGATTTTCAAAGTATTTGAAGGAGAATTGCTAAATGATTTTAAGATTGAGTTAAAGAACAGTTTTGATAGGGTATTGTTGAATAAACCTGATGCTAGCAGACAAAAGAGTAGTGAGTTTTATTTTGTATGCTTGAAGTTCAAAGGTGACATATAATCCTGTAGAATTAGGTGACTGTTCAGCTTCACCTTTCTTTTATTGACCCTTTTCACTATAGAGAAGCCTTAATTCCTCGAAGCTTAACTTTGAGCCAGATTCTAACTTTTTCTTTGCAGTTTCCTTTACCCTAAAAAGTGCGTCATTGGGGAGCCCGTGACCATATTCTTGACGTTGTCTTTGTCTCATTTCAGACATCAAGTTAAGACGCGCATTTATTTTGTCTAATATGGTCGCAGTTTCATCGTACTTGTTTAGATACTTTTCATGATCTGCAGAAAGGTTTCGCTTCGAATCAAAAAGCCTATTAATTGTGTTGTTACTTTCTGCAATCTTCATTTGTATAGTTTGCTGTTCTTCCTCAAGCAATTTTAAAGACTTGTTAATATTCTCAGATTCAGAACCGAAACTTGATAATTGGTCCCTTATAACCCTCGTTACTTTTATCGCTTCAAGCTTCATTGAAGCATCCTTTACTAAAGTAAGAATCTCATTCTTTTCTCTCTCATTTTTGTAATGCTTCAGATCCAGTAATTTCTGATTTGATTGCAAAATTTGAAGTAGCTGATCTTCTTTTTCAAGTGGCAATCTGTATTCCATCATACTAAGAAAATTCTTAGATTGTGAGATCTTTTCGCTGACTGAAAGCAGCCGAGAATTGTTATTTTGAATTTCTGTTCGAATTTGCTTCGAATGTTGTATCAAGCCATTGAGAACATTTTTCTCGTTATGAATACTTTCGTTTATGGATCGAAACAGGTTTCTCTCCACATCTACGATATTATTTGTTAATTCTTTTATATAGGCTGACAGTCTTCTTTTTATAGAGACTAAGTCATCCCACCCTAACGATTCTAAATTACGAATCGGATCTTCGTCAATCAACTAAATTAGCGCCTACACCTAAATAATGGGATAGCATAGCATAAAAATATACTGTAGAAGTATTGTTATCATTATATTTTAAGGTAAAATTAAATTTTTGTTCTTTCCGCGGATCCCTTCCTTCCTTCCGTCAAAACTATGGAATATATCAGGTCCACGGAGAACATGTTATTCTTTAAATTTTAGGGCTATAATATGGTATGGCAAAAGGAAGTCAGATGCATTAACTAAACTAATTACGATGAATAAATTTGCTTTCAGCTTCCTGTAATCTCTCTTTATTTCCACAATAATGAATTAGTTCAAATAATTTTTTCTGGGGCTTGCCCTCTCTTATGGCAGATCTTGCAATCTCGACTCCTTCTTTGAAGTCTTTCGCAACTTTCCCAATCACTAATGCAGCAGAGGCATTTAAAACTACAATGTCTTGTTTTTCTTGACTTGCAGTACCGTAGATAACTTGGAGGGTATCCCTGATTGAATCTTCTTTGGAATGTACAAGCAATCGCTCTGGCTTGGCAACTTGTATATTTACAACCTTTGGATGAAGCCGTATTCGTTTAATTTGATTGTTTACCACCCATACGATATCGTTTTCGCATGTATTTGATAGCTCATCAAAACCGTCATAAGCATGTACAACCATTGCCTCCCACTCCTCATTTTCATGTGCCTTTTGTAAGGCAATAGGAATAGTTTCAAGTAATGCAGGTTCAAAAACTCCTATAACTTGGCCAGACATGTTAGTACAAGGATTGCTCAATGGGCCAACGATATTGAATATAGTTCTTATGCCTATTATTCTCCTTGCGGAAGCGGCGTTTCTCATGGCAGGATGAAATTTAGGAGAATAAAGAAAGCCTATACCACCTTTTTCAATAACCTCAGTAACACGCGCAGGTGTAGAATTTAGATCTAAACCAACATGCTCTAAGAAGTCAGCACTGCCGCAATATCCAGAAAAAGACCTGTTTCCATGCTTTGCAACTTTGCTTCCAGCCGCGGAAGCAACTATCGCTGCGGCAGTACTAATATTAAATGATTTAATAATGTCTCCTCCAGTTCCACAAGTGTCAATCAATGCTCCATTAACTTTGGGTGTTATTTTTATTGCATGTTCATTAACAGTTTGAAGTATTGCTTTAATTTCTTCGTCAGTTTCTCCTTTCATGGTGAGAGCTACCAAAAACGATGCAATTGCTACGTCAGAGGCATTTCCATTAAGTATCAAGTTTATCGACTGGTAGATTTCATTTTCAGATAAACTTGTCCTAGAAACTAACTTACGAATTACTGGTCCAAGCTCGTACGATTCATGCGACAATTTTTACCTCTTCACCATGTATATAAAATTGCGAAGTATATTCGGACCTTCTGTGGTCAAGACGGATTCAGGGTGAAATTGCACACCTTTTATCAAATATTGCCTGTGTCTTACAGCCATAACTTCACCGTCGTCCAAAGCCGTTGCAGTTACTTCAAGACATTCAGGTATTTTTTTTGAGCTTGCAACTAGAGAATGGTATCGAGTAGCCTTGAACGGATTGCCAACATTTTCAAATAAAGTATCATCTGATCTGTATTCAATCATGCTTGTTTTTCCATGCCGTACGATCTTGGCATTTATAACCTTACCACCGAAGGCGCTAACGATCCCTTGATGTCCTAGGCAAACTCCAAGAATTGGTATCTTTGGTCCAAAGTCTGTTATTATATCATTACAAATTCCAAAGTATCTGCGATCTGCTGGATGTCCTGGGCCTGGAGAGATGACTATAGCATCCGGGTTCATTTTTCGGATATCTGCTTTTGTTATCTTGTCGTTTCTAATGACTACGGGATTAGTTTTAAGTTCACCCAATAGCTGTGCAATATTATATACAAATGAATCGTAATTATCTAGAATAAGCACGTTCATGTGGTGATGGCAATACCTTCATCGTTAAACGTTATAAAAAATATTATGTATTGCTTTTCCTCCCTGGACAAACTTCATCTTTTTGATCAAACTTTACGTATTTAAACGCGTTATATTAGGTTCGTTCTTAACTAGTGACTTGTGATCTGACACAATGGATATTGACGTTTTACTTCGTTCTATGATTCCCATAATAATTAGGTAATCTATATTCTCATAGGCACAAAAACTGAACCCAAGATATAGAATGATTCAGTTATATATCATATACTATATAGCTTGATATCCAAAGGAATACATATATAAAATATTGGAACCATTGTGAGCTGATTTAAGTCTAGGGATTTAAGGTTGGTTAAGGTATTCATAAATGGATATGGCAATATTGGCCGCCGTCTTGCTGCGGTACTCTCATCAGACAAAGAAATACAATTTATTGGTATTGCAAAGTATACTGTTGATAATAAAACTAAAGAGGCATTGGACAATGGATTTGACGTTTATGTTCCAAAGGGAATGATAAATCAATTCAAAGAGAATGGCTACAATGTAACAGGTATAATTTCTGAAGCCATTCATAAAAGTGATCTGGTAGTAGATGCTGCAAGAGAAGGTGGTGGATATGATAATAAAAAAAAACTATATGGGCCAATGAATAAGGCTGCTATTTTTCAAGGTGGAGAGGATAGGCATGGTGAACGCTCTGTTGCTGATATGATTCACAATTCAAGGGTAAATTACGCCAAGGCAGCAGGCAAAACCTACGTTATTCAGGGTAGTTGCAATGTTTCAGGTATGGGTAGGATAATGCAGCCATTGATTGAAAATTTTGGAGACAAAATAAGACGATATGATGTTACACTACTCAGAAGGTGGGCTGATCTTGAAGATATGAAGGAGGTAAATGATTCTATTGAATGGGACAAAAATCCACACCATCAGGATGATGTTAAAGATTTCATTCCTGGATCAAATTTGTACGTTGAAGCTTACAAGGTTCCTTCTAGAATGATGCACCTACATCAAATGGTAGTCCGATTCAAAGGAAAAGCTCCAAGCAAAGATCAGATAATAGAAACGTTCCGTAACGAGTTTGGCGTAGCTATATTAAATTCTGCGAAAGGAACGGCTGCAATTCGGAAAAAAGCAATGGATCTTGGATTTCTAAACGGAGATACAAATATGGTGCATATACACCAAGAAGTACTTCGAGTTCAAGATGATACTGTTAAAATTTCGTATTCTGACGATCAAACAGGTATGGTAATCCCAGAGAATCATTTACTAATACAATCAATGATTCATAGCCGTCCTAGAAATGAAGCAATTAGAAGGACTGACGGCATATTTCAAATGACGAAGAAAAGAAGGATGTTAGAAGAAGAATTCAACTAGTACGACTGTTTTTACTTATTATGTGTAAAATTGGTTTGCTATGGTGCATATTTATAATTAAAGAGCTACTGCTTTTTGCTTTCGCTTTCATATTTTAATCCATTTTTCCGCGATTAACATCATATTCTTGTCCAACATAGGATAAATCATATCCTAATACCTTCCATATATCTGAAGTGAGTCCATAATAGACAGCTGGTTTTTGGTTCCGTATTTGTGAGTTTTGGATTCGGATACTCTGTCTTGCTATTTGTCTTGCTAATTCTTTCGTTGCTTCCTCTTGAAAAATCTTCGTGAAATCGATACTTCTGGACTGAGACTTAAAAGGTATGGTGCTTGGTCCATATAGACCCATATTTCTTCCAGCCAAATATTCAGCAAAAGTGATGTATTCTCCTATTCCATAATGGCAAATATCGATGTGTCTTTTTACATTCCATTTTCTGCTGGATGGTTTACCGCATACGATACAAACCCAATTTGGATATCTCATATTACCTTTTCATGTTGTCGAATGTAGCTCTGAACTACTCTGAGTGACTCATAGTAATCATGAACCATTTTGATATAGATGAATCTACTATTAAAACCTTATGTTCGAATATAAGATTTGCTTTATAAATACACTATCCAATATCTGAAACTGCGGTTAACGAGCAATAACCGATATGCCATCATGTGGAAATTAATCTTGTAGCTGCGATACTCAAATTCTAGCTCTTGGCAGGTTCCAGTTAAATTTCATTGCTATAAGACGAATTGAAGTTACGACTACTATCGTAGGTATAGATGCTAAAGATAAATTGATATTAATTGAAAGCATGACAAAAAGTATTACGATTCCTATAAAACTCGCTGAAGCATATAGCTCTTTAGTAAATACTATTGGTATTTCATTAACAAGTGCATCTCTTAAAATACCACCTCCGATGGCAGTAAGCACTCCTGCAAAAGACATCGTTAGAAAATTCAGGCCAAAAATATTATATGCAAAAGCCGAACCGATTACTGTAAAAACTCCAAGACCAACTGCATCAAACTTCAAGAATAAGTTCCAATGTGTCTTTAATATTGGATAAAGCAAGAAAATTACAACGCCTGTGCTTATAGTGATTATGATATATAGAGGATTGATAACTGCGGTAGGCGGGAGTTTACCAAAAATTATGTCGCGTATTACTCCACCGGCAACTCCTGTAATGGTAGAGAGAATTAATACCCCTACGATATCAGACTTGTGCTCAACTGCCTTAAATGCTCCAGTGACTGCAAACGCCATGGTACCAAACAGATCCAAGATTTGGATAAGTACTGCAATCGATAGATTTGTATCAGGCATTTATAGGCAGAGTGTATGTCGCCGTAGCATGTTATTAACTGGTGCCTTCAAATAATGGTACGATCACCATATTATATATATAGATAGATAGCTATATATATTAACTGTTGACTTGTGTTTTCACATACCTATCGTTATCACTGACTTGTCTGACAGCTTAAATGACATTACAAATGAGGGTTTAGTAACAAAATTTAAATTTG
The DNA here is from genome assembly GCA_041156085.1 of Candidatus Nitrososphaera maunauluensis. Classification (GTDB taxonomy): domain Archaea; phylum Thermoproteota; class Nitrososphaeria; order Nitrososphaerales; family Nitrososphaeraceae; genus Nitrososphaera_A; species Nitrososphaera_A maunauluensis. The sequence goes on along the minus strand of JBEVTH010000043.1, from coordinate 353 downwards.
TTAAATTCGGCTTTGTATGTATATGTCAAGTTCGGAAACCCTGGGTACCGTAACATACGAATGTATGAGATGTGGAACGACTGTAACTGTTGAAGAATTGTCGAGATTACCAGAGATTAAATGCATCTGTGGATTCAGAGTTTTTCGCAAATCTAGACAACCTATAGTTAAGCAACTGAAGGCAGTCTGATATTTTGATATTTTAACCGTGTGAACTTGTTGTTTTTCGGTCACAATACTATGGAATACAGTGTAATACATCCTGCTCTAGTAAGAAGATCGAACGGTTTTCTCTAACAAGACATAAAGAAGATTGGATACCTATATCGTGTCTTTCGCATTAATTCGTGAGT
>JBEVTH010000042.1:8632-14892 GCA_041156085.1 Candidatus Nitrososphaera maunauluensis | reverse complement strand
CTTTGATCGTGAACATCTCTAATTACTTTACCGCTAGAATCTGTTACCTTGAAACTGTAGCTGACTCCACTTTGGGCATTTTTGGAATTGTCCTCAAAAATGATCCCGAAATCTACAGGTTTTCCAACTGCGATTGTCGGTGGATCCCAAAGTAGCTGAATGTAATAAGTTCCACGTGCTGTTTGTATAGTTAAGGGTGGCTTTGGAATCACAATTTGGCTCTTTGGTACTGGAGGCTGTCCTTGACCTATTGATTGAAGATCAAAAGCATATTGGATAGGTGGAGTTCCTGACGTTACATCTGCAAAGGTTTGTGCTTTGACAGGATAAGGAAGATTGGGAGCTATCCAAATATTGTTGTCCACTCCTTTGTGATAAGTAATAACCTTGGTATCAAAAGTTCCGGCCGGCACCGTTACCTTTGCGGAAGCACCTGGAGCAATTGGTGATCCTCCTATGGACGCAATCTTACCCCAATACGCAGCACTCAATGACTGACCAGGTTTGGGAACAAAAGCAGCAAGCCAATGTATTGAAGAAGTATACGCAGCTATGTATGGTTGCATATTAGGCGGAATGTTAGAAGTTCCTAAAACACTCAAATCAAGGTCACTTAAATGAAGAGTTCCACTTATCACCTCTCCTCTGGCATTGACAACAAATGCTGGAGTAACCCAGTAGCTTCCAGTGCTGTTAAACTGTTTAAAATAAATGGTCATTAGAAAGGGCTGCCCATTATCAACATCGGTTTGGATTTTGTATGTATAATATGTATTTGGTTGAAGACCTGAGCCCACATACCAGTTATTGCTTTGTGCGTAAGCATATTTTGTTATGCCGCCGGAATTATTTGCAATGCTTGTTATGGTTGCTGTGATGAATACGGCTACTAAAGCAAAAGCAAATAACTTATCTACGACACTAAACTCCTTTATTCTTGGCTTTTCATTATTCGCCATTGCATAAAATAGACAAAGTCCGAGTTGATAAATGTTTATTCTGATTTGCAATCACATATAATATAGACCTATATATATCTATATATCGACCTAGTTTAAAGGTAAGAAGGGATGAAAACAAAGAAACCTTTCATTAAGCAGATAAACAAATAAGTAGTGGGTTAAGGTAATTGCTTGCATCTATATGTGTAATTGTCCTAAAGTTCACTTTTATGAAGTGGATTTTAAATTGGCAGGCATGAAGGCTACACCTACTCACAAGAATTGTGGAGACACATTAAACGATGATCAGTTTTCAAAATTTGAAAAGGAACTCATAAAATATTGGGGTTTTGAAGAAAAGAAAGAGTAGCACTGTGGGTATATATCTCGATTGTAGTATTTATAAATGAAAGCCCATGATAGTTTAAATTCTAGAATGTATTTTTTGAACAACCGTAGTCAACTTTATTAATACCTGCGATAAATTCGATGTAGGTGATTTTGGATGACCAAGATGCTAAATGTTAATATAGATACATCGGGTGTGGACTCGAGTGAAGCTCAAGAATGGGTCAATGAACTTGCAAATGTATATGCTGACATGGAAATTTCAGATGTGAATGTCTCAGGGAATAAAGTTTCGTTCAAAGCAGGAATGCAGGGAATGGACGACACCGAACCAGACGACATAAAAATGAAAATCGAAGAGTATCTGACAATGAACGAAGCCTTCCAAGTCAAGGATCTTTCCGTTAAATAAACCGCTAGGGTTCGAAACGTAAGAATCTTTTTCTTTTCTTTAGTCATTAGACAATTTTCTCTCCAAATGAATCATGATTGGTAGTTACTCATCTTTAAATATACATATGATCACGCAAATTTGATCAGAAGGCATGACTTGTAAGGGTATATGTATACGTCATAAAGCACAAAAACCTGTTGGTTCAGGTCGCTATGCTAGTGGACAAAAACGCTGTCAGATATGTGAGATTTTTATAAAATGGGATGGATTATGGTGCCCTTGCTGCGGATATAGACTAAGAACGAAACCTAGAAATCTAAAATATAAGGCTAAATTGCGAGCAAAAGGCAATAAGTTAGAACTTATTGAAGCGGCCGCAGTAGGTCACTAATTTTTTCAAGACAATTGTTTACTTAAGGAGAGAGCCATCATATTTGGTGTATCTGTTATAAAATTCTCCTTTCATAAGCATTTGCCTATGTGATAGTAACATCTCGCAGACTGCAAATCTGAAGTAAAGGCTTCATTTTATATAAATTAAATTCATATCATAAAGGATAATGTCGTCAAGGCATCTCCTGACGTCTTTTGGTATTCTCGTGTACAAGAATATGTACCAGAGTTCATTCATTATGAATTGCTTCATATGGACACAAGTTTATATGAAGATCAGAATTTTACACACATTCATTCAGCTTGTTGTGCGCTCCGGTGGTGTAGTCCGGTTAAGCATTTCGCCCTCTCAAGGCGACGATCCCGGGTTCAAATCCCGGCCGGAGCATTTAATTTATTTGTGCAGGATTTGGAAGTCCGGTTATTCTCTTCATATGTTTCTGACGAAGCAGCCAGAATAATAGGGGGACTATCATAATCGTCATCATCCTGCAACAGTAGGAATTAATCCAATGATATTAAAAAGTCTTATTCTATAAAATAAGGGTAAACAATCTTTTCCTACGGAAATTCGGATGGATTTAATTATTGGTACAATATAATGTAAAACTAGTAATCTCTTTCGGATATTCTAGTTGATAAGGAGTGACCACTTTTGATATGTGTGGAGTAATGAAGTCTCACCAGCTCTGCAATATCTGAGTCTGTAAAATATTTAATATTGTATCTTGCAAGAAGCAGATTACAATCATGACAGTGTATTTCCTTAAATTTCAACTATGATTAGTTATAGTTAATTTATTATAATGATTACTGAGAAGTGAATATGGTTTCATAACCTGTTGGCTTTATTACTATTACTATTACTGGCGTCGCTCTGTTGCCTATTCTTATTCTCTGTGAAACGTGTCTTTGATACCTTGTAATAAATTATCTCACCTCTCCTTTCTATAACTGCTATGACTGCTTCTTTTCCCATTATTCCTATTTGTTCAATGGCATTCGAAAAGTCATTAGCTTTCATATCAATGCCCTCATTGATACCAAATACAATATACTTTGAAGGCTTTTTTTCAAATTCCCCCCTCTCGTATACTCTAAAGTCTACCCCAAATCCAAAACCTTCTTTTGCGATATAACCTCTGCTTCTCAAGTCACGATAAATCAAAAATTTCGTTAAGATATCTTTATCATACTTTAATGTAAGTTCAATAAGAGACTGCAAATCGATGCTGTTATCTCTCTTGTCTTTTACCACGAGACGTTTGGCATAAATGAGATACAATGCCTCGTATGGTTTTAGAAGGTATTCAGAATCTTCCTTTTCCCCGTATCCTTTATTATTTAATTGATCTTGAAGTCTAGTTTCTGTAACAAAAATTTTCATTCCTCTTCCGGCCAGAACTGCTTCAATAATATATGGAAAATCGCCACCATTATCAAGAGAAGTGATCGAAGAGGATTGTTGATTATGGGATGAGGAAAAAGGTGAGTATGTCATAACAATTAAATCAGAGCATACAACCTCATTTAAGCATTCAAAATATCGGTGAAATTTGATGAAGGGCGTTAATTATCGTGAATCCCGTGGTATGCCTTATGTAAGGCGTGAATATATTTCAGGAAAACCACAGATAAAAATTGCAAGATTTTCATCTGGCCAGGCAAACAATGATTATGATTACAAAGTTGAATTGCTTACCACGGAGAAGATGCAAATAAGACATAATGCATTGGAATCCGCAAGATTAGCAGCAAACAAGACAATGGCAAAAGCTGGAGAAATGACATTCTTTTCGACTCTTAAAGTATATCCACATGTTGTTCTGAGAGAAAACAAAATGATAGCAACCGCTGGGGCAGACCGTTTACAGGAAGGTATGAGAAGAGCATTTGGCAAGGCAACAGGACTAGCTGCGCGAATTCGACCTGGACAGCCAATTTTTGAAGCTTATGTTAAAGCTGCCAACTTGAACCTCGCTAAAGATAGTTTCAAAGTAGCTTCTAGCAAACTAGGCTGTCCTGCTATTGTACGAATTACTCCATTAAAAGAGCAAATATTTGAATCTGAGGATTGACTACTTTGTCATCCCTTAAATTTTCGATGTTTCTAGTCTAGTCTCCTAAGATATAGTCCAATAACGAGAGCCATCTGCATGAAATGACCATGTAAGAAAGTAATATTTAGTCTTGTAGGATATATTTCCGATACATTCAGGCTTAGTTACTGTATACCTCAAAATATTACACTTTTACTAATGAATTCAAGATGGGAGATGTGCCTGGATATTTTTCATTATCGTTCGCACTTTGGCCAAAACTAAATCCCTAAATAAACTAATGATTTGCGGCCCAATCGTGTGAGGGGAACATTTGTAATGTGGATAGACATACCTATCGGAACGTGCAAATCACAATGATAATCTTCCCATATTTTTATAATCTTGCCAATACTAGCAGGCACAAAGTTTATTGTGTCACTGCGCAAATCATGATATTCAGATATAAATGCTGCAAAATATTTCTGATTTAGAGGATTCCCAACTTAATGGTAAAAGGATACTGGTCAGAGTCGATTTTAACGTAAGTGTGCATAACGGTTCAGTAGCCGAAGATTATAGAATTCGAATGACTCTTCCAACCATCGAGTATCTAGCAAAGCGTGGTTCTAAAGTGGTGTTAGCATCACACCTTGGTAGACCACAAGGGCCACAATACAATTATTCGCTTAGACCAGTAGCCAAGCGATTATCTGAAATAATTGGAAAATCTAAAGTTAGATTTGTTAACCAGTGCGTCGGGGAAATTGTTCAAAATGAAATAAAAAAGATGGATAAAGGCGATATCCTGTTATTAGAAAATCTGCGTTTCCACAAAGAAGAGGAAACCAATGATCTGATATTTTCTAAACAACTTGCTTCATTAGCTGATATATATGTAAATGATGCATTCAGCACGTCCCACCGAAGACATGCTTCTACATATGGTGCGGCAAGATTATTCGATATAAAATTGGCAGGCTTTAACCTTAACAAAGAAGTAGGATATTTATCAATGATAAAGGAAAATCCAACCAAACCATTTACTCTGGTGATTGGGGGGGTGAAAATAAAAGACAAAATAGGTGCGCTCGAAAATTTACTCCCAAAAGCCGATAGAGTTCTAATAGGGGGAGCTGCTGCTTATACCTTTCTGAAAGCAAAAGGTATGAAGACTGGTAATTCCCTAATTGATTTTGAGCTTTTGTCATGGGTATCAAAAGCACTCTCAACATTTGGTGATAAAATAATTCTTCCCTCCGACCACGTGATAGCTTCATCGTCGAAGGGTCATTCTGCAAGTTTGGTAAAAGGTGACATCCCAGACGGCATGACAGGATTTGATATTGGTAATGAAACGGTTGAACGTTATTCTGCTGAAGTCGGGGCGAAAGGACTTGGAACAGTATTTTGGAATGGACCGATGGGATTGTTTGAAATCGGATTTTTTGCAAATGGAACAATCAATATTGCAAAAAGTATGGCGTTGGCATTCTGGCGTGGCTCAAAAACATTGATAGGTGGTGGAGATACTTTAGAAGCAATGAAAAAAGCAGGTGTTTCGGAGGGTGAGGTTAGCCATGTATCTACCGGCGGAGGAGCTACCCTAAGATTTCTCGCTGGAGATGAAATGCCTGGGATCGTTGCCCTGAATGAAAAATAAAATGAATAGCAAAGACTTGCGTTCGACTCAAGCTCAAACGCTCAACCAAAAATATGTTTATTCTATACAATATTAATCTTCACAGCTTTCAGAAACGACATGGCATCATTCTGCACCTATCATAATAATATATCTCCAGTTTCATATCTACTAATGGCGTGAAGATAAAGGAAACTAGCCTTGGATTTCCTGCGTTGAGGAGACAAGATTGTTCACTAAACGATCATGTGGAATCCAAAATTAGATCATTCGGAAATGGAATGAATAACAAAGTTTATGTCAAGTTTAGTTATCATTAAATGATTATGAAAGACTCAGATATGATGAGTTGTCCAGTGATTGGTTGTGAAGCCCATTTGACCAAAAACGATATGCGCAAACATTTGGTGGCCTACCACTCAATCTTGCAAATAACTGAAGAGTTGATAAGCAGACAAGAAATTGAAGAACGACAACAGAAGCAAGAAAATTAGTAACGACGG
>JBEVTH010000042.1:0-8532 GCA_041156085.1 Candidatus Nitrososphaera maunauluensis | reverse complement strand
TTTGGTTGGATAGGGCCTAGAGATCTACTGTTTGCAGGTTGTAATGATTTTCCTAAAGGATATCAAAATTAACCTAAATTGATGTTCGTTAATGGTATATCCTCACAATTGTCATTACCAATAGTTCGCCTTGATCTTTTCGATTACTTTTTCATGTTCTGGACCCTTATGCCTTGCAAATCTTTCCATAGAAGTGAGTGGAACGCCACCAAGAGCTCGTGCTAGGGCAGCAAAGAACAGATTCTTTATTGGGTTATCCCGACCTACTTTATGCATGAATTTTTGAATTCCATACCTAAAATTATGCTGCCACGTTTTATACATGACACCTAACTTTGCGGGGTCCATAGTACTCCCAATGTCAAAAAACTCTGATTTTTCAAGTAGTCCAATAGGCACAAATGTTAGTGGAGTTACAGTGAATTTTGACTCCGGTTGTTCCATTTCTAGTTCGTGAATCAGTCTGATTGTCTCCCAGCTATCTTCCGGAGTCTCATCGTTGTCGAGGCCCATAATTAAAGTGAATGCAGGGACCCAGTAGTGTTCATTGAGCGTTTTTACACCTGTCTTCACTACCCAATGCCATTCTGCAGGCTTAAATGGTGCTAGTTTTCTGTCTGCATATTTTCCGATTAATCTTGTACTACCCGTTTCAAACCCGCATTGTATGCCAATGTGATTATCTGAGGATGCTCTGATAATTTTAGACACGTTCGGAATTAATCTTTCATCGGCTATTGCCCCCGCAAGAGTTCCATGGGTTGGGTTGGTGTGCTCAATACCAGTAGCCATAATACCTTCAAAGAGCTCTTCAAGTGCTTCGCGGTTTGGCTGCATGTTCTTAGTTGTTCTCGGATTCAATCCATATACGAAAATATCATCACTATGAATCCATGCATTCTTCAGCCCGCCATATTTCATATTGATTTCAATTTCTTTTCGAACTTTCTCAACAGGATAATACCTGAGAGGTCTAAGGGTAACGTCACAGAATTTGCATCCACGTCCACATCCCCGCATTACTTCACTCATGCCATGCATGCTGGGGTTAACAATATTAGGAATATCCTCAACCGAAGGTTCATCCCAATAGTGGATGAATCGGCCATGGTATTTTCGACCATTTCTTGAGAATTCTTTAATATCTATCTTAAATTTACTTTTCTTGAACGGATTTGCTGTTTCCATTTCTCCATCGATAAGAGCGTCGAAGAACTTTCCACCAGCACTAGCGCCATCAATTTCTGGACCTATGCCACCAAGATCTCCCTCCACGATCCCATATAGACCATATTCTTCAATTTTTGCAGGATCATAATTATATTGCCAAGTTCCTGAGGCGCCGGCAATTACCTTGGCCTTACTTCCATTCCTTTTTTTAGCAGCATTAATCCTAATGTGTAAGTCTCTACAATAATATTCATCATATGACATTTGCCTCCGGCCATAGGTAAAAGTCATAGTTACTGGGCCCATACCTAGTGGATCCATTTCATAAGTTCCAACCGCTAGAGTTTCTGGACCTATAAATTGTTCAATGTAATCTGGATGAGCAACTACAACGTCTTCTCTACTATAACCATCTCTTAGTAGAGCAGACTCAACCTTTCTTAGACCGTAGGGAGCATAGTGAGCTACGCCATTGGTATGCCCAATTGGATTGCAGATAAAGTCGAAAAGGAGACGAGGCGTAACTTGGTTACCTAAAATACGATATAAAAGCGAAGTTTGTTTTCTGTTTAGATCCAGGGCTGGGGCACAACCAAAAAATGATGCTAAAGATATGCCTCGGTATGGAGACATTAAAGTACGATCTGCAGTAAGGACAACCTTTGGATATTTCATAAATCTCTAAATCCTAATCAACATCAATAAATGCAGACGGATTTTAAGTCTTTCTATCGAAATCCATGTAGTTTACGCAAAGGTTTCTTATATCGATCATCGAATAGAAAAAGAGTGGAGCATTTAGACTCAATTAGAGAACGAATTATTTTTTGACGCCAAGTGTTCTATTTTTCAGTCTCATTTGACTGCCTCGACATTTTCTGCATCTTGTTGAGGAGATGGGATTTCTTCCTCCACATTTAAAGCATATTTTAAAAAAGAGTCTACGTTGCTGAGCGATCTGCTTCTTGGAAGCATCTGTAATAGGCATTTGATAATATTATTACATACAAGGTAGATTTTTATCTTTCTATTCCAAATAAATTATAATCCAGTTAAGTGTATTTTTTAGGAGTATATCCTGAAGAGTTACTTTTGAGAAGTGACGGAAAGATCTTTTACTATCTTGTATTCTAATTGATTTTATATATATTAATATACTAGAACATATAATTGGGTAACCAACTCATCCATTTGATGGTATATATGTGCAATATTGATGGTCGGGGCAACAAGGTTCACAAGGAAACGCGTTGCGTGACCTAATTTTATGCAATTATTCTTTGTAAAGCCAGCAAAGAGTATATCCTGTTTGAGTTTTTATTTTAGGAGGATCTTGTTTACACATATTCATAGCATATGGACATCGTTCATAAAACCTACAACCAGGTGGTAAATTTAACATATTTGGCGGATTACCTTTAATAAAATGTATTTGCTTATCGTCGGAATGTAGTTTAGGAATAGCAGCAATTAATGCCTGGCTGTATGGATGCTTTGGATTTCTATACATTTCGACAGCACTCCCAAATTCTACTAATTGACCTGCATACATTATTCCGATCTTATCGGCGATCTCTGAAATAATTGCCATATCATGTGTTATAAGAATTACTGTCATCCCTTTTTCCTTTTTCAATCTCTTAAGTAGATTGATTATTTGTGCCTGCACAAGAACATCCAATGCAGTAGTTGGTTCGTCAGCTATCACAACGTCTGGCTCAAGCAATAAAGCCATAGCTATAATTACTCTCTGTTTCATTCCACCACTTAATTCATGAGGATATCTTTTTGTTATAGATTGATCTAGTCCGACTTGTTTTAGAGATTCTGATATTTTTTCAGCAGTATTACCACTGAAGTGATGTTGTTCCATAATTTCTATCATCTGATAACCAATTGTGTAAACTGGATCAAGTGAATTCATTGCTCCTTGGAAAACCATCGCTATCTTTTTCCAGCGGATCCTTTTATTAAAATCGACATCAGAAAGCCTCGCTATATCAATGTCATTTAGTATAATGCTACCTTCAATTACTTTGCCCGGGGGTTGCATTGTTCGTAATATAGCTGTTCCAAGAGTGCTCTTGCCACATGCTGACTCTCCTGCAATACCAATAGATTCCCTTTCATTTACTGCAAAGCTAATGTGATCTACTGCTTTTATAACGCCCTTATCCGTAAAATAGTATGCCTGAAGATTGGATACCGAGAATTTTGTTTTTGCCAATGTATGTATCATATACCAAGAACATTTTATTTTAGGATATTGTATATATGGTCTGTAAGCTGTAACCTAACAGTATAACCTAACTGACAGTTACTTAACTACAGATGGAAGCGAGTTAAAAATAGGTCATTTAGTATCTCATATGTCCAGTGTTGTAAAAACAGTTGATGTCATGGAAGCTCATAAATATGAATCAATACACGATAACCATTTGGAGCATCATTCTATGAATAATTATGTAAACGGTATAAAACATAACCTGAATAATAATCCGAATTTAATAAAGTATTTCAGAAATATTCCTACATCGTTAGGAGGCGACTCCTCGCCGTTGCTAGAGCTGAACAATGTTACCAAGGAATATGCTGATGACAATGGAAAGCGCAATGTAGTTTTGAACAATATCAACTTATCAATAAGTCAAAATGAATTTATCTCCATAGTAGGACCTTCTGGTTGTGGTAAATCAACTTTATTAAGGATAATTATGGGACTGGAAATTTATTCTAGAGGGGAAGTATTATTCAAAGGTGAATACGTACAAGGAAAAATAAATTCTTCGATGGCAATGGTTTTCCAATCATTCGGGCTCTTTCCGTGGTTAAGTGTGATTGAAAATGTAGAATTTGGATTAGAATCCATGCATATCGAAAAGATTCAAAGGCGAGAAAAAACCCTTCGTATTATCCAGGAAGTAGGTTTAGAAGGTTTTGAGGATGCCTATCCTAGAGAACTTTCAGGAGGAATGAAACAAAGAGTTGGAATTGCACGAGCACTTGTGACTGACCCTGAAATCCTACTTATGGACGAACCTTTCTCTTCTCTGGATCCATTAACAGCCGAGGCATTACGAGAGGAAATTCTAAAAGTTTGGAGTAACAAGTTCACTACACCGGACGTAGTGATTATGGTAACACATAACGTTGAAGAAGCAGTATATCTTTCAGACAGAGTCATAATTTTGAGTAGCAGGCCAGCTAGTGTCGTCAAACAAGTTCTTATTGATATACCAAGACCACGCGAGAAACGTGATAAGGCAATATATGAATATGCGGACCAAATTACAACGCTAATTGCGTAATAGGTGCAACTTTCGCCATTTTAGCGAATTGAGATTGTTCTTAAAAAAATTTGGGCATACCATCTATTCCTTACCTGCTCGAAATTTGATAAACGGATTAGTAGGTAAGTCATACAATGCAAGTATTTCTTCTAACAAGGCTAGACAACTCGACACTCGTCAAGAGAAACAGATTCAGTTGATGATATATACCAGAAAAAGGTTTATCGCAGACGAATTTTTTTAGCTGGTTTCTCTAAATAAGCTCGCACATTAGGTTAACCTGTATCTTCTCATATGTGTATTATATGCAAATAACTAGTGAAGATATAGAAAACTCTGTAACTAGAATAATAATATGCGAGACACATAATAAACGATGTGAGTTTACCTCACATATTCATAAATGCCCTTGTTGTAAGAAGAGGCTGTGTCTTTGTAATTATATACTTTAAAGAAAATCCGTATCCAAGTCTGATGATATTATAAGTGTTGGTTGGAATCATATAACTGAAACAAAAAGGCACTTTCACACAATGTCTTAAAACCTAAATTGTTCAACATATGAAAGATATAGATTAATCGGCCTTAGAAGGTAGCAGTATATTTTTACGCAATGCATTATATTGCGGCTAGGATTCAGTTAATTTGCTGTAATCGATAGATAATAAATGAAAACTTACTTTGCTCATCATATTGTGTGTCTACACCACACTGAAAAACAATTACGCCTTTCTTTAGAATCTCTTCATACAGTGGGTGAAAATGAATGTATAGAGGGTTTTTTAAAATGCAATGATTGTGGAACTATATATCCGATCATTGAAGGAGTAGCTATCATCGTAAAAGATTTTGCAAAATATGCTGAACAGAGGACGACAATGTATGGCAGGTGGTTATTGAACAGCAAAACGAACAAAATGAAAGATTTTCTAAAAAAAAATGGCGCACATTTATCATCAAGCCATGCCAAAAATGACCTATATGAAGAAGGTGGTACATGGTTTATTCCATATAGATGGGTTCACTACGAACATTCTATAGAAGATAGGCTCCTTAGTAAACTTAGGTGGCAGCTGAAACCAAACGATCTTTATAATAGAGTTGTCCATGAAATAAATCCAAAAATGGATGGGGTAGCACTTGATATGGCATGTTCAGTGGGGTATAGTACTATACATCTTGCAAAAAAATATGCATTTGTAATTGGCATTGATTTATCATTTTCTTTTGTTATTGAGGCGAGGAAGAGGATGCTTGAATTAAAGCAGGGAAATGTTGAATTTTGTGTAGCGGATTCCATCAACAGTCCATTCAAACCAATGAAATTTGATTTGATACTTGCTCTTAATCTGATCGAATTAGTCAATCCAAATCAATTGCTAACTTCCATCCATTGGTTATTGAAACCACATGCGGATGTAATTTTGACAGATCCATATGACTTTAACCGAGAGCCTCCTCCAAAGGAAACCTTTAATGCCAAGTCATTTAGACAGTTAGTGAAAGATATAGGATTTGAGATTTATGAAAAAAGTAGTAAAAGCGAGTCTTTTATACCATGGATATTGAAGCTAAATGAACGTGCATATCTGTTTTATTTTGTAGATTATATCAAGGCAAAAAAACTATCGAAGCATAAATTCTAACTGCGGTCTTCTAGATAGCCTGATTCATAGACAAAGCCAGGTATCTTGTATACGATATGATATTAATCAAAGCATTTTGGTGTTCTAGTATACACTTCACTTAATATCGTAGGAATATGACAACCTTTAGTACGACTAAAAGGCCTAGTTCAACATGACCTTGTATGTTAAAACATGTACAACACAGTGATTTGAACTCACTATATCTAGATCCTCGCTAATCTATTCTTGATATTAATCTCTTCTTTGGTTGCCTGCAAGGTTAATGGTTTTTTCCACACTCAGGCAATATATACGCGTTATACATAATTCAGACGGCAAACTTTGTAGATCAGATTGTATTAAGACGTTGAGTTTAGCAACGCTTCACATTTGCAAATGGACATTTTCGTCCTGATTTATCCCTATACATTAGTCCGAATTCGATCATGTCAGAGAGTTGCATTTCATTAAAGACCGTGCCATCTCTGCATACGAGTTGATCTCCAATACAGCAGCTTGCACACATCCCTACTCCGCATTTCATGTATCGTTCTAGGCTTACTTGAATCGACAACGAGTTTCTCAATCCAATGTCGAAAATCTTTTTTATCATTAATTCAGGTCCGCAGGTGTAAACAGTGTCAAACTTTTCCCTATTTACAATGAGTGACATAACGTCAGTAGCATAACCTTTAACTCCGTAACTCCCATCTTCTGTGCTAATAATTACCTTATGTTTAGTTTTATCAAGGAAATCATTTGCTTGTTTTTCGAAAAACACCTCTTCTTTCGATCTAGCACCGATAATTACTGTAGTATCAATCTTCAATTCATTTAGCTTAGTGGTTAGTCTCAATAAAGGAACAAGTCCGGTTCCTCCCCCAACTAGAAGCACCTTTTTAGTATCAGTGTCTATTTTGAATTGATTTCCATAAGGGCCACGAATTCCAAGGATCTCACCAATTCCTTTATTATATAGTGCTGTTGAACCAAATCCAAGTTTGCGTATAGTAACGGCAGCATAGCCTTTTTCAGATACCATAACACTCATGGGAAGTTCTTCTGCTCTAGGAATCCAAACCATCAAGAACTGTCCTGGTCTTGCTTTAGAACTAATATTGTCCTTAAAAATAAAAGTCTTCACTGTTGGGGTTTCTTCTATAATCCGCTCAATAACAACAGTTCTGATTCTATCAATATTTATGTGCAAGTCCTACAATCTCCATGGCATTTTTCAAACCTTTTCTTTCCAAATATTTCTTGATACCTCTGGTAATGTTGCCAAAAGCAGAAACTCCTTTGTATCCAATTACACTGCCTAACTGAACTGCTGATGCTCCTGCAAGCATAAATTCTACCGCATCTTCCCAAGTAAATATTCCTCCGCATCCAATTACAGGAATTCCAAGATTTTTGGATATTTCATAAACACATCTAATACTAACTGGTTTTATAGATTTGCCCGATAATCCTCCTATCCTGTTGCTGAGAACAGGCGTTAGGGTTTCAATATTGATGACCATGGCACGAATTGTATTGATCGCTGTTATCGCATCTGCTCCGGAATCTCTTGCAACCTGAGCAATTTTAACTACGTCTATGCCTCCGATGCCTACTTTGATAATGATTGGCTTATGCGTATTCGACTTTATTTTTTTTACAATCGTGGCCACCATTTCAGGATCATCTCCTATTTCCATACCCATTTTAGCTACATGGGGGCAGGATAGATTAATTTCATAGGCAAGAATATTTAGGTCATCGAACTTCTTGATAAGAGGTGGAAACTCACTATCTGACGAACCAACAAGGCTGAGTATAATTGGAACATTTTTGTTGAATGCGATTTCTCTTGAAAATGCTTCTGCACCTGGATTCGAGAGCCCGACTGCATTTATATAGCTGCCTTCATCTAAGGCGACTAAAGTAGGATTTCTATAACCTTCGAATGGCTCAATACTAATTGATTTACTCACTATTGCTCCTGCACCAAGGCGATAAATTCTATCAAATATGTCTTGTGAAATCCCTAAAAAGCCGGATGCAAGCATAGTAGGATTGCGAAGTTGCAAGCCTGCAAGATTTATAGAAAGGGGGTCGATATATGGCTGATAAATTCTTTTCAATCTTTGATGCATCATTCAAGCTTAGAGAATATATTAGTCAATCGTCCATTGTTCACTGCTTGAATCTGATTGGAGAGATTTATTCTGTAATCTCATATAATGACTATCAGAATGTGTATATGGAATTACGAATATGGCTAGGATACACAAACATATTGTATTTGCTTTAAAGTACAATACTCCTATGAGATAATTCAGGCAATTATAATATCCGTATTCACGATAACAGATCTAACAACATTGCCGATGCAATACAAAATCATACATATTATATATGGATACAAAACATTGGAAAAGCAAAAATAACGTCTATTCAGG
>JBEVTH010000041.1:0-15350 GCA_041156085.1 Candidatus Nitrososphaera maunauluensis | reverse complement strand
AGACGCAAAGGCTGCAATTCTGCGCATAGAAGTGTTTTTATTCTACCAGAAGGGCAAAATACCCTCTTTTCTTGCGGACAGTATAAACATGATCAACTCCTTTAGAATGATAAAAATAACAGGACAGTAGATCGAAATTGTATTAAAATACTTGAAAATATTAAGTTCTTTAGTTTAGACTAGACTCTATAATAGAAAAATGCATCTACTCCTATTGCAACAAACATTATGACGAGATAAGGTGCAGTAACTTTGTATGCTTTCCATGCAAATTCTGGCGTAGGGGTTTTTGTCAATTTATAGTGATATAACAACATGAGCGTTCCAGAAATGATTGCAACAGTTGTGTACAAAATGCCCAATCCAAAGAAGTAAAGCGCTATAGAATAAGGTAGTAAAATTGCAGTATTTACAAAAATGTAACCAGCTGTTCTCTTATTTCCAATCAAAACAGGGAGCATAGGAACACGAACACTAGCATACTCTTCTCTTGCTCTGATTGCTAAACACCAGAAATGTGGAGGTGTCCACATAAAGACAAGCCATCCTATTAAAAAACCAAGTAAATTAATTGATCCTGTAGCAGCGGCCCATCCTGCCATTGATGCAGCGCTCCCAGCAAAGCCCCCGATCACAATATTTGAAGCATTGATACGTTTAAGCCACGCAGTATATATTATAACATAAAAAAAGACACCCAAAGCAATCATTCCACTAGCAACAGGATTCAAAGTAAACCATGCAATAATAATGGATAGAATACAAAGACTACTCCCATAGAGAAGAACATTTCTTGTAGACAGTCTCCCGGCAGGGATGGGTCTTTCCGAGGTCCTGTCCATCATTTTATCAATATCTCTGTCATAATAGTGATTGAGAGCACTTGAACCCATGGATGCCATGGCACCTGTTAACACGAGAAAACCCAGTTGCCAGGTAGTAACATCTCCTGCATCGGCAGGTGTACCATCAAACCTACTCCCAGCAAGCAAAGAGGTAACAGCTGTGATTACGAGAACTATAACTATCCTAGGTTTTGAAACTTCAACATAATCATGGATACTCACATCTATACCGATACCTGAATAGTGGTCTCAGTAAGGTTGCATTTAATTTATTCGTTACACTCTTACCTCCTGCCTTCTCGAGTCAAAGAGCACTCGCTTATTTAGTAGTTTTTGTCGGCATAGTTCTAAGTTCTAGGATGGCGTTGTCTAATGAATATAGCTTACGCATTAATGTCAAACTCTTCTTCCCCTCCTTCCACCAGGTTTTCTAGTAGTATCATGTGGAATTGGAGTAACATCATCAATTCGCCCGATTCTGAATCCAGCTCTAGCCAATGCTCGAATTGCGGCCTGAGCTCCTGGACCAGGAATCCTCGATCCCACGCCACCAACAGCCCTTACCCGTATATGGAGAGCATTAATTCCTTTAGTCTTAGCAGCGTCTGCTGCTGCAACTGCAGATTTCATAGCGGCATATGGAGATGATTCATATCTATCTGCCGTTACATGTCTTCCACCAGAACTAAATGAAATGGTCTCAGCGCCACTCACGTCTGTAACATGTACGAGAGTATTATTATAGCTACTAAAGATATGGGCTACTCCCCATCTGTATTGAGTAACATCGTTTTCCGACATAAATAGAGGCTTAATAGTAAAATTTGTTTTGTATATGAATGTTTTTTATTTCATGGATCAAGAAAATAAATAATAGACATAGGAATCGACAATACTCCTTTCTTTCTCTAACCATAAAAGTGTAAATAACCGGAATTATCGAGAAGCGAATATCCTTTTTCTTTGTTTCTGGTAAATACCTTGCCGCATCCTTTGTGGACTTTGCCGATAACGTGTAATTTCAGCCTTGATTTCTTTGCCGATGATTTTGCCTTTTCTAAATTTGATTGTGAAATAGTTGCCACGATTTCATATTCTTCTCCTCCATAAAAAACCAAAGATTTATCATCCAGTTGATTTTTTTGGGCAAATTCTTTGATGCCATTTACTGATGGTATATTATCTACAAAAAAGTTAACTTTACTTTGTCTTGCTAATTCATATAGAGAGATTGCAAGACCATCACTTGAATCAATTGAGGAGGAAAAGTATTTTGCGAGCTGTATTCCAAACCTTTGTTGTGGTCTAGGTCTAGTTACAGACAAAATAGCGTTCTTCCTAAATTGCCCTTCAGACTTGGTATTACTCATCAGGATTTTCAGACCAGAAGCTGAATAGCCAAATTTTCCAGAACAGACTATAAGGTCTCCTGGTTTTGCACCATTTCTTTTTGGGATGTGTATAACATCATCTAAAACTCCAACTATACTGCAATCGATTATGAGTTCATTTGATTTGTTAGTATCCCCTCCTACAATTTTGACTCCGAATTCTTTGGACGCTTTTTTAAAACCATCAATGAGATCCTTAATTTCACTTTTAGAATATTTTGTTGGAATTCCAATTGAAATGGCACATATATACGGTGGCTTAACGCCTTTTGCAGACAGGTCACTTACGCTCGCGACTATACTTTTTCTTGCGATCTGCCATGGTCGCATTCCATGTGGTACATCGGTGCTTTCAACAAGCATATCGCATTTAAGAACAAGCAGAGGAGTAGTAGTAGCAGTATGACTCTTTAACCCTTTTAAAGGAAATATTACTACATCATCGTTTTCATTCTTTATTCCAAGTTTGGAGATAAAAAGATCAATAATCTCTCTTTCATTTAACTTGGTCATACGCTAACTGAACCTTTTCTGTCATCTTTTTGTGCAATAACTGTACCTTTGGATTTTTTGATTCAACTGAAATTCTTATAGCGTGCTCAGTATTTGAGGGTCTTATAAGAATCCACGAATCATCATCTAGTATTGCTTTCAAACCGTCTAATGTCAAGACCTCCGATGATTCTACCTTTAAAATATCAATTAATTTTTCGATGACTTTGCTTTGAACAGCAAAACAGGCGGGAATCTTTGATCTAATCTGAACATATTGGGAAGAAAATCTTAGACATTCTTCAATTAGCTTCCTATCTGTTGAAGAGATGATTGCGCTTGCCAAAAAGCCATCTCTACACATGTTGAATATTGGCATGATAAAACCGGCACTACTTCCCTCTCCTCCTGCATCGGCATCTACATCTAGCATCTTCTTGACAACATTTGCCTCGCCGACTTTGGAGTAATTGAAACTTCCACCATTTTGAATTACATATTTCTCTACAGATAAGCTTGTATCCAAGCTCGCTACGAATTTTTTCATTCCTAAATTAATAGAGCTAGCAATGCAGATTAGAAGTGTTGCATCAGCACTTAACTTCTCCCCCTTATTGTTAACTACTACAAGCCTGTCTCCATCCAAATCAAATGCAAATCCAAAGTCAAGATGATTCGATGTAACCAACTTCCGTAATCCATTCAACTCCTCTGTAGTGGGATCTGGCCCTCTCGATGATAGGCCCCCAATATCATTCATCGAGTAAAATTTTTGCCCAAGTTTACCAAATAGCTGGGTAAAATATCCACATGCAGCTCCCCCTCCAAGATCTAAGCCTACTATGCCATTATTTTGGGCCTTTTTTTGTATCAAATGTACAACTTCGTCTTTGTAATTTGAGACACTATCAAATAAGTTCCCGAACTTATCTGATTTTGATATGTCGTTTCCGTCGAGCATAAAGTCCAACTCATTTTCGAAAATTCCTCGCCCTTTAATTATAAATTTTAATCCATTATACTTTAAAGGATTATGTGAAGCTGTTACAACAAGACCACCATCGTATTTTCTTGATTCACGGAATACTATTGGGGTGGGAGCCACTCCCAGGTTGTAGACATCAATCCCTTCATCCATAAGAGTTGTCGAAACTGTTTCAGCGATTATACGACTTGAAGGTCTTGTATCCATTGCTAGAACACATCTGCCGCCTGACTTGATCATTGAAGATGCAAATGATCTGGTAAATTTGCTTATTTCATGTAAGCCAAGGTCTTCTCCATAAATTCCTCTGATACCTGAAACAGATATCTTCATATTACAACTAAGATATAAAACTGGGAATATTTATTTCTGCACTCTTTTTAGATCGTTTCACAGAATAATATCATAAAATTGACACATGAAGAATTAAATAATACCAGTTGAATTTTGCCTATGTTCCCTTGCCCTAGTAGCTCAGACTGGTAGAGCAAAGGTTTCGTAAACCTTAGGCCGTGGGTCCAAATCCCACCTAGGGCTTGGACTACATCTTCAACATTCGGATAGCATTCGGATAGATACAAAAAACGCGACAACGTAAATTCCAAAAATATCTAAATTGAGTACATTATTCCACCGGATACTATCGGTACATATTCGACGTTGGCTAGATCCTTAACGCTTGCTATGATTGCATTAAACCATAGGCTATCGATTCCCTGACTCCATATGGTTACCTTCTTATATAGTCTAGGCACTCCACCATGGAAAAATCCTTTACAGTCTTCGACTGTTATATTGTAATATTTTTGACTTATTTCTTCAATTACACTCTCTGACTCTGCTGGCAAGTATAGAATGGTTAGTGTTGGGAATGGAATAGTGTTGTTTGAAGCTGCTGACGAAGTATCTTCAGCCATTATTATTCTCTCTCATCGTATAGTTATTAAATAGCAGCAATATCTGGATTTCTCGAAATTGATAATGCGGTGGTAAAACGAGCGAGACGCTTATTAAAACTGGCACAATTGATATAAAAATTCTATTGTGTTATCGAATATGAATATAAGTTTAAGAAGAAGGTGGCTTTAACTATTCTGAAAGTAATGGCTACACAAGCATATTGTGTAAAATGTAAGACAAAGCGAGACATGAAAAACGAAAAACAGGTAACTATGAAGAATGGTAGAAATGCTATATCAGGTATCTGCAGTGTCTGTGGAACCAAGATGTTCAAGATTGGCGGAGGAGTAGGGTCAACAAAGAGCAAGCCAAAGGTCGCAGTAAAGCAGGCCACTAAAAAGAAGGCAAAGAAAACGGTAAAAGCAAAGAAAAAGTAGTACAGTAGCTGTTGGTCTAATTTAGCAGGAACAGCTACGTGATTTTTATTTTCTAGGCTGTGGATAAGTCAAATGTCACATACGTAAGGTATACAAGCGGCGATTGTAAAAATCACACATACATTATAAAACATCCTATTGCATCATGAGAATTCTAAATAGAGTTAACTCAATCCACTAGTACTCTTCATCGAAGTCTTCTCCCCCTTCTTCTTCGTCTACTTCCTCAAAATCCTCTTCAAATTCCTCTCGTTCTTCAGCACTTTTATATGGAAGATCAGCTTCGCCAGGTGCTCCACAGACAGGACATTTGAATTCAATAGTCTGACCCTCCAGGTCCAAAGGGAAGTCTTTGGAAAAGACCTCGTCGCATTTTGAACATACTAGAGTCGTCTGAATATTATCTTGGCTAAATTTGTGGGATTGCACTCTGAAAATTGTACTCGCCATTCTTTCTACGTATAGGAATTTCTCTTTTTTATAAGCCTTATCATCATTAAGTTAAATATGATCCATAATAGATAAGGTAATTCTGGCTGTCGCGACAACAAGACTTACTTCTACAGGTCAAATAGAAAGTAATTCGGCCTTAGATGTATAAATGAGAGAAAGAATATGTTCTCGTAGATCTTTCTGTTCCAAAATGCCGCGATAAGCGGTTGTCATTATTAAACTGCCATTTCTAACACCACGCATCTTCATACAAAGGTGTTCACCTTCTACTATGATTAGCACCCCTTTCACACCCATCTTCATTATTTCATCGGCGACCTCTTTCGTCAGTCTTTCTTGGATCTGTAGTCTGCGAGAATATTTCTCAACGAGACGAGCTAACTTTGATATTCCAAAAACTTTGCCTGCTGGAACGTAAGCTATATTTATTTTTCCGTAAAAAGGAAGCATGTGATGTTCACACATGCTATAAAACTGAATGTCTTTGGCGATGATTGTATCGCTTTGTTCGCTGAAACTTATATCAAGTCCAGAGTTCATCCTATAACCAGCAAAAATTTCCTCATACATCTCTGCCATACGACGAGGCGTACCTATGAGGCCTTCTCGATCTGGATTTTCTCCCAATTCGATTAAAAGATTTCTTATCAATTTTTCGAGCTTATTCTTATTTACAGTATTTTTTTTGCCTTTCTTTTCTTCTTGCATATGTATCATTTTTTATTTTTATCTAACTCCTATTGCCTTATGGAGTTGCGGGATTATCCGTACATCTTGGTACATTGGATAGACGATATCATAAAAGTTGAACAGCCGTTCCACCGTTGGCTCATCTACTCCATAGCTTGGCTGTATTATAAACCCTGCTAGATTTGTGGCTTTCGTATGCATAAAGATACTTTTCAGTAAGTTTTTGAATTCGTCAAGATTAGTCGATCCTGTTATTACAATTTTGATATATGTGGTTTTATGATTGTCAATGGATAAATTCAGACATTGTATTTCATTGCGCAGCAAGTTCCCATAATGCCTAGCGTTGATAACTTTGGAATCACTCATCTTAAATTCTATTTTACAAATATCAATATGTGGAAGAACCTTTTGAAACCTTTTTGAATCAAAGCATGATGATTCTATATATGTCTTCAGTCCCTTCTCTTCCTTGATATATTTGGCAAGCTCAATAATTGATTCATATTGCAAGAGCGGCTCACCTCCGGTAAAGTTCACTTTGTATGTATTTGGTTGAAGATATGTTGATATTAGATTTTTTACATAATCGAGCGTGTAATCATGTCCACTTTTCATTGGTAAGGCATAGGCTGTGTCGCACCAGAGGCATTTGAGATGGCAGCCTGCTACCCTTACAAACAATGTTTTAGTACCAAAAAAGATACCTTCACCTTCAATACTAGTGAAGATTTCGCTTATCTGTACCCTATTTGTTTTTTGCATAATATGTTTTGTCCTTTAAGCCCGCCTTGCTAATTGCAAGCTTCCTATTTATACATGATTCGCAGATTCCGCAGTGTAAGAGATCTCTTAACCGTTTATCTTTCTTGCCACTAGAGTAACAACTCCATGTTTGAAAAATTTCATCACCTAAATTTCTGTATCCAATACTTAGCAGTTTGGATTTATCTATACCATCTATTGCGGGAGACCAGACAGTAATTTTTTGTCTCAAACCGGATCTAATACTATCTGCTTCTGCCAGATTTAGCATATGGGTTATAGATTTTATAAACTCGGGACGGCAATCAGGATAGAAATGAATATCGTCCGTATGTGCGCCATAAGACACTGTCTTCGCATTGATACTCAAAGCCCAGGCTGCTGCAATCGTAATGAAAATCGCATTTCTGACTGGTACTATAATATTATATTGAAATTTTTCAGTTAAATGTTGTTTTCTATCTGTCAAACAAGTTGTCATTCCATACAAATCTTTCATAAAACTAATATCTATAATATGATGTTTCGTTACATTCAAAATTTTTGCAAAGTGTCTAGACTGCTTAATTTCAATTTTTTTTGCTCGTTGTCCGTATATAAAGGTGAGCATATAAATTTCATATCCTTTTTCTCTCGTTAAATATGCCGCGGTACAGATAGAATCAAGACCTCCGCTTACAATACAGACGATTGGCTCCCTTTGGGGCAATTGACTACCATTGTTCGATAACAATTCTAGCAAAGATGTACATTGATTGATAATCTAAATGTGACGAGACGCATTGATTATCTATTCTCTCACAGATAGGGCATACACGCCAGCTGTCCCATAAGCAATCGATATTAATATCCGAGAAAGCATCACTGCGACATCCTGTCTTCTCACTAAGAGTGTCAAGTCAATTCCCATTGCAAAAGGGATTGCCGCTAAAGAAATTAACCCAACAATCATTTGCTCGTGGTTATTTGCACTACTGTACCTTCTCATAAGTATATACGTAGAGAAATTACCTAATCCAATACCCAGTAATATTAGGAATTGGTAGAAAAGTGGGAATATAGGAATCAAAGCAAAAGGACTTGCCCAGCATATTCCATTTAACACCTTTGCACTAATAGGCCATTGAGTGCTATCTTTCATTCTTCTCCGAATAGAGGAGATTGATTTACGAAATTTACGCCAAATCACACTAAATGTGATGCCAAAACTTCCAGCCCAAATAAACACATAATAATATAATGGTGTCCTATTTACAAATGCAATTTCTGTCAGAATCGTAGCCGAAGCAACAAATATAGCTACAGCTACAAAAAGAAGCCCGAATGCACGCTTTGCCTCAAGTGTCTTGGAATCTTTTTGCAATAATGACGGAATGCTTCTAAACTATAATTTAAAGTAATACAGATAAGAGACAAGCGAAAAGAAGATTGCAGAGATTAAGTCGAACACCTAAAATAACGTTCTAGAAGAACATGATGTATGTTTATGAGATGAGATCTTTTCATGTCTCCTATGCTATGTGTTACAAAAATCTCAATATATAGTACAAAATTGAGATCTCATGCTAGAAGGTAGTTAGATTTATGCATAAGTCTTTAGGAATTGAGTACATGCGCACATGCGAATCCTGTGGAAGAATTAGATTTTATTTATTGAACTTTATCTTTTCGAAGTCTGTATGCAATGAGTGCCATATGTTAATGAGGGAAAAAGAAGAATCAAAGAAGAAATATACTGGTATGACATGACATAAGGCTCAACCTTCAATCCTGCTTGGTTCCACAATTCCTGCAGAACTTAGAGTTTACGTTGAGTTTAGAACCACATGCTAAGCAAAATTTGATATCTGATTCTGATATTTTGATCGAATCTCGTTTTGGAGGAGTCGCTTCACGATTGGCATTCGATGATATCCCTGATATCCCTGCATACATATCAGTAACGGCACCTGAAGGCCTAAAAGTATCATTAGTGTCAGGCATTAAAGAGTCTTGTTTACTTTGACCGCTACTTGCTCTCTCCTCAATATAAAGTAGTAACCGCGGAACTCTTTCTTTACTTTTGGGATGATTTACCGGTTCACCTAACCATAAGACAAATTTCTTTAAAGTCATCTCAGGGGTAGAAAAAGTGAGTGAATGAGTAGACATATATTCTTCACTTGCAGATCTACCATTGAACACTTTCATAGTTAGAAGCAGTATACTTTTAGGTATCTTTTAATTATTGCGACTGCCACACTTACTACAAAATTTTGATTGCTTCGGAATTACCGCTCCGCAAGTAGTACAATTCGTGTTCTTCATAGAAGTTTGTCTTGTTTCTGGATTAGACTCGATTCGATCTTGCTTCTGTGATTCGTGCTGCCATTGTTGGAGTTTGGATAGATTGTATTGCGGTGTTTCTATAGGCTTACCGGTTGCTGTAAATCCACCTGTTCTAGGATTATCTGGTCCGCTTCTAACATTGTTTGCTGATTTTTTCTTCTCAATTGCAGACTTAATTTCAAAGATTACTTGAATAGCAAGGAAATTCATTCCAGACATCGCTACTAGATAATTGCCTATAGAAGCAAAGAATTCCCTTTCGTTAACTTTTCCCTGTTCGTATAATTGATTTGAGTCGATAAAGGATTCATACTGATCTTGAATATCATTAATCATATGCTTCAATCTCTCAATCAAATCTCCGAGGTTATCCATGGTAGAAGACATTGTCAGAGAATATTTACGCATCAATTTAATAAAAACCTGATTAAATAAAATCGCGACAAGATCAAATAAAAAGTGAAATATATACAGTAGCTATATAAACATAGGGTACTGCAAATATTTCAAATAACATATTAATAACTATGCTCAAGTTGACCTCAATACAATCATGGAGGGATAGTCTAGACTGGTTAGGATACCTGCCTTACACGCAGGTGGTCATGGGTTCAAATCCCATTCCCTCCATTCCAGTCATAGATATATGCTGCCATTTTATAAACAAGAAAAACAAGCGTATCGTGTGACTAATAACACAGGCAGCAGCACGGTGGCGGAAATGGCAGGAACAACAACCACAGAAGAGGACATTATAATCGTTACAACGATGTTGAAATTACAGAAGATCAGATCAACGCACGTCATTTGATGCGAAACTGGAAAGGTTGGTAGAGTAATAATAAGTTCATTTGAGAATAGGTCCAATCCTTTTTATGGTGACGCTTACGAATGCAATTTTTGTCATCAAAAACTTAGCATTCTTAGAAAACAGGTAACGCAGCTGTTGTAGATCCAAATGACATTAATAGGATTTTATACGCCACTCATGCCCCATGACCTGAATTACAGAGAAGACATATTTAGATGAATGAGGAACGTAGTGAGAAAATAAAACAGCAATAAGAAGGTGCAAAGATAATTGGAGAACAGGTATCCTACTAGAGACAAAAGGCGTTTGATTCAAGGATGGCCCATATCAAAAAAACAGATGTCAGAAAAAGGACTGCAATAATAAAAAATGTCAAAACAAAAAGAAATGTATTTCAGTCCAGCATCACACCATTCATATGTAAATGTGGTCAATTAATCAGATTATCGACTGCTCTTGGGGACTGTAACGTCGACGAAGACGGCAACGACAGAATAGTTGGCATATTTGTAGAAGTCGCGATGATGATGGTTTTTTCGTTGCTACTAATAATATCATATTATCAGAAAAAATAATAAAAACGGCAACAACAACATATTCAACTATTACATTATTATCGTTTAATTTTGCAAAGATCGACTGTAGATATAGGCATCCATTTTAGTTTGGTATCATGACAAGATGGACATTTGGAAATAGATATGCTGCTTGAATTAATGTATAATGAACTACACCAAAAACATGAATCACAAAGTAGAAGATGCTTTAAAGACTGTTTTTTATTTTGGTCAAATTTCTTACTAAGAGTTTTCTCTGTTGTAATATTTGACAGTGTCATACTTATCGTATCGGCACCTTCTTGTCTATATTAGAACTTAGTAGTAGTAAGTTCTATTAATATTTTTATGTAAACACAACTTTATAATTTAGTCAATTCTATATAAAAATAAGCTGCTTCATTTTGCTAAAGTAACGGTTTTGGATATCTTATGTTTAAAAAGTAGAAATGTTATTGAAGGAAACTTGAAACTATCTGATTTTTGAAATGCCCTTTTTTAGGTCATCAAAGTTCATTACAGGCAACACTTCCACGTTAGCACCCATCCATCGGAATAATGGTTCAACCACAGAAGGTATCTGGTCATTACTTTCTATGTTAATTATGACTAGCAATGATTAATAGACCCGATGTGATCGAGTTCATAGAAAGTGTGACGACATGAGATGCGAGAACCTTGTCATGAATCAGATCCTCGATGCTTACAAACCAATGTGGTCGCTAAATCATGCCATTTCTCTAATGGGTTGGGACTTTGAGACATATATGCCTAGGAAAGGCACGGAAGAAAGAGGAGTGGCCGATTCTCAACTTCACATGATGCATAAGGATCTTCTGCTAAACAAAGATTTTATTGGTCTTGTTGAGTCAGCCAAGAAACTGGGGAGCCTTAGCGATTTAGAGAAGGGCATTATACGAGTACTCGACAGGGAAATAACCAAGCAGATCAAGATACCCAAAGAGTTGACCGAAGCAGAATCTCTGGAAAGAATAAGGGGCAACATGGCATGGAGGGAGGCGAGAGAAAAATCTGTATTCATGATGTATGCACCCCACTTGAAGAAAATGATAGAAATAAAAAAGCAAATCGCTGAGAAGATAGGTTATGAAAAGCATCCGTATGATGCGCTTTTGGATAAGTTCGAAGAAGAGGTTACAGTAGATGATTTGGATAAAATATTCAGTGTGTTGACTTCCCGTATTCAGAAGATTCTGAAAAAACTCGTAGATTCAGGCAGCCCGTTTTGCAAAGAGAGCAAACTTGGAAATTCAAAGTATGATATCCAAAAAGTAGAGGAGCTCAATCATGACATTTTGACTCTCTTGCAATACGACATGGAACGTTTCAGAATGGATGTATCTACTCATCCTTTCACTGAGGCTATGGGCCTCAATGACGTAAGAATAACTACGCGGTATGAAGGGACCGATTTCAAAAAGTCGATATCTAGTACTATTCATGAAGCCGGTCATGCCTTATATAATTTGCAATGCGACCAGTCATTATCTGTTACTCCACTTGAAGGCGGATCTTCGCTTGCGCTCCATGAATCACAGTCAAGATTCTGGGAGAATATTGTGGGCAGAAGCCTGCCTTTTGTTCAATTGATAACTCCCTTGATTAGGAAGCAAGTAAGTTTCGCAAACCAAGTAACAGATGACGAATTGTACTTGTATTTCAATAACGTCAAGGCTGATTATATACGAGTTGACGCCGACGAAGTCACATACAATCTCCATATAGCAATAAGGTATGAGATAGAGAAAAAAATATTTGGAGATGAGCTCAAAGTCTCTGAGATTCCTGAATTCTGGAATGACAGAATGGAGCAACTGCTTGGAGTGAGACCAACTAAGGATTCACAGGGAGTGCTTCAAGATACTCATTGGAGCAGTGGCCTCTTTGGCTATTTCCCAACTTACACTTTGGGAAACCTGGTTTCAGCAATCATTGCTTCAAAGATGCGCAAAGAGCTGGAGGGCTACGAGGAAGACATCAAGAGGGGTAATTTCGAACCTATCAGAGAATGGTTAAGATTAAAAATACATCAACATGGATCTGTCTATGCTCCCAAAATGCTTCTTAATAATACATTCAATGAAGGCTATAATCCGGATTACTTTGTGACCTACATAGAGAATAAATACCTTGGGTCCTGAACCCTAGCCTATTTGATTAAAGATATATTCTAATTCTTTTATATTATTTTTTTGATTTTAACTTGACTTACTAGAAGTGGAGTACTTAGCAGATAACGTTAAAGCTTAGTTTTATCTCCGTATTCATCCGATTACATGCAGGAATCTAATCCCTAGATATATCCGAAATTTATTACCTATGGATAGTAGTTATTCTGATTAACCTATGGAGCTTCAATCGGAGAAGTAGACATGGGTGGAAAAAGTCTTTTCCTTCTAACACCTTAACTGCTATATATAGCGACAATATTTTGGTGAATCAAAAGAAGGTACTTCCGCCATATAGTCTTGTTCGTAATGTGTTTTGTCCATTGTGCAGTTCTTTAGTAATACTTAAGCCTACTAGGAGATTAAAGGCCATGCTACGATTTCTATTTCATTAGCCAGAGCATATCTCCTTTTGTTATAACATCAACATCAAATGACTTTAGATAAAGCTTAATAGTCTTCCACTTAATGATTGGATGATGATCAAGTCTCTCAGCAACCTTTACGATCTTATTATAACTTCTGGATCTTGCCGTCAGGATATTTTATTGTTACTTGTTCCTTTTTGATACCGATATCAATTTTCTTTTTTTCAGTAACCCTTCTTTTTTTAATCATAACCTCTGCCACTTTTATCATTTTCTTACTGACCTCTATTTCCTCTGCCCAAAGTGGAATTACTTTCTCAGTTTCTGATGAATCTGTATCTGAAAGAGAGGAAGACATCAAGGGAACTAATTCACCTTTATCTTCAACATAACTTTTCTTCGATTCAGACTGCTTCACATCTATTTCAGAAGAATTAGATTTCTTACCTATGCTACTTAGCTTATCTTTTAGGAAGGATAATATCTGAGGTTCTTCCACTGATTTCATTTTCTTGTCATTAATGAATATTTCTTCATAGGATACTGCCACTTTGATTGTCCTTGTTTTAGTAACCCATCTCTTTTCTATTTTTGCTTCTTTAGTAGTAGTTTCTTTTGAAATTGAATATTGTTCTTCTAAGACTGGAAGGATTATCTGTTGTTCCTGTAGTTGTTGTTCGTCAGGAACATCTGACTCTTTAGAAAAGTCTTTGGCGGGGTCCGCTTTTTGTTTCTGATCTTCGATATTGTTTTCCATTTTATGAGTACTCCTATATGGTGGTAGTTATTAGTTATAATAGTTGAAATAATATATTTTTATTTTAAGTGATGTAGCAAAGGAGTAATTCATAGGCAATTCGTATCCTTAAAATTTCCAAAGTTAGAAAGGAAGAAGATATTTTTTAAATATACAGAAAAAAATGAGTGATATTCTACTTATACAGTGTGAGATGTTAATAGCAAATGATTACACCAAAAAGAGATTAAATAATGTCTAATCATAATTATAGCCTATAACACCAAATGAAAAAAGGAGAGCGTATGGTTTTGTTTTACTTGTTTTCTTTTCTACCGTTCCTGGATTAAACAGTATTTACAGTTAGTTTATGAGGCTCCAGCTGTTCCTTTTGTCATACCACTTCTTCTGGCTTTTTCTTTAGCATCTTCAGCACTAGTCGCTTGATGTCCTGATTCTACAATCTTTTGATCACTTGGATCTCTGCGTACTGCACTAGGTTCATGTTGTTTTATTTTAGCTGGAGACATTGGTTCTTTTTCGTCGTATTCTTGAGTAGGATCCTTGGTGCCTTGTCTCCCACTATTAGTAGTGGTGGTAGTGGAAGAAACGGTTTTTTTAGTGGTGTTAGTTGCCTTTTCTGCACTGCCAACAACTTTGTCTTTAGCACCCTTTACTTTTTCTTTAACTTTGCTTGCGATGCCTGTCATTGTTGTTAATATATTACTATACAATGTATTAATGCATATATTTAATATTGTTATATTAGAATCTTCTAAGTTGCCATATTTTTTTAAATGATTCCGGCTTCAATACATAAACCAGGCTGATTTGGCAATTTGCAGTTAAGACCAAGACCGTGAGGTCTTGCTACTTATATTGCATAATCAACATATAAAATAAAACTTTAGTTACAAGGTAAGAAAATCTATTAAGATCCTTTTTCTACTTTAATCTTATATTTAAAGGTATTTACTCAGACTTTATCTATGTAATATACATGGATCTTTTAGAATTGGCATCCTAGACATGATTTCATTTGACTAAATTGCATCTCCTCTTATCATAAGCAGATATCAATTGTTATCTTCGTATGCTGGAAAAATGTTGATGAAGGAACTAGCTGCTAGAAATAATAGTATAGTATTATTAATGAACATAGAAGATCCATTTGTAGATTCCATGTGTTGATTATGTGGTATAGAAAAAGCACACAACAAGGGTACGTGTCCTAAGTGTAATCCCAAGTGAAAAGCAATTTTTAATCTGGTTTAATTTTCTCTAACATATTGTGCAGTAATTACAATGATAGAACCCTACTTTTTAATTGCCGCAAAAAAGATAACTCAAGACTATTGTGACTGTGTTGCTTGAGTACCTATGATTTCTATCAACCTGGCATC
>JBEVTH010000040.1:0-15509 GCA_041156085.1 Candidatus Nitrososphaera maunauluensis | reverse complement strand
CTTAATAGATAATACTTGAGAACTTGTCAAGAGTATAATAATTGCTGCATACAATTTGTCTGCATAGGACAAGATTATATAGGATTTGCCCAGATATGTTAGACATATGCCGTCGTAGCTCAGCCTGGGAGAGCACTCGACCTGAGCTGTTCAGGAGTGAAGCTGAAGACCGAGCTGTCGTGAGCTCAAATCTCACCGACGGCACACTGACTTTGATTTTATAGAGAAAAAGTAAAGAATACCTTTATTATTACCATTATTAATTGAGATGGTTTTTCAAATATTACGTCGAGTCTTTTGTACTCATGGAGAATCATTTTCATTCAGAATGTATTATAATGATTTCAATTTTAAAGAATACAATAAATGTTCTAAATGTGGCAAAATATTGAGATATCTAAAAGGTTATGATGAGGATATGAGAGGTTAAAGAAATTTGTTTAGAATTAACCTTCAGATACTGATTATTATCTGGTGGATAGGAGCGGCTGTTGCTGCTAGTGCTTTTCTATTTCGATCATATGAACTATATGTTATAATTGGGACAGTGGGTTGGATTATAGTTTTAACAACTACTGCATTAATTATATATGAGATTAGAAAGATAAAAGAAGAGGATAAAAGAAAAGAATTGGCAGAAAAGTGATCTCAAGTATCTTCTCCCTTTCCGCCTTGTTCTTCAATAACTACCAAAGTCACTGTTGAGGTTATTCCTGGTATCTTTCTTACTTTGTTTGTTATGGTATGATTCAATGTCTCTGTATTATCTGATTTTACTTTAACAAATATATCATGAACACCGTATGTTCCTCTTACTTCCTTTACATCAGATAATTTTGCAATTTCACTTATAATCTTCTCTTCTGATCCTAGAGTACAGTTAACTAAAATATATGCAGTAGGCATTGCCACAACTACAACCATTCAATATTTTAGTCTTCTTCTGCTAGGATGTTTTTATATTTAGATATACTTTTTGAAGATATGCTTATACAATAGCCCAGAATATCAATTATGGAGCTTTTAATATGTCCATACTGAACAATTACATGTCCACATTCGTCTAAGCCGATTTTGAGAGTTCTACTCCGACCACAGTTATCTTTGTTTTTATGCATGTACTGCCATATCTCAAGCAAGCAATCTGTAATATCCAGATGGAAAGAAAGGAAAAACGGCATTATCTACATACTTTAATACATAACTTTCGTAACTTTGCACTATAGAAGAGATTCATATGAAAATGATCTAATTATAATAACCATGTTATCAACAAGCAAGGAAGCATGTTAATTGAGCCAACTGAATCAGTATACATGATTACAAGGGGAATTTTTCTTCCTGTTTGTAAGGGGGCTTAATTGTTGATACTCTCTTCTGTAGAATGCAAGAATTGCTCAACCTCTGATTACTATTTTTCCAGATTAATAAGTACTATTATAATATTTATTTAAGACATAGTTGTATAGCAAAATATAATGCGATTACCATTTAAAGATGAAGACTATTTTACCAAGAATATAAATTCTGCTTTTGAAAATATTAGATCGGCGTATCTCGTGGCCATGAAATCTCAACTGACCATGAAAAAAGTTAATGTAATGTTAGGAGATGGTAGTATTATTCAATCGGATACTTTTGAACTACAGAAGGTCATAGTATTTTATCAATACTTGATTAAATCACTTAAAGAATGGACTACAACAGGGATATCAAGATCGAACACTGATGATTTACATCGTCTGTATTGTGAGTTTACCAAGGAAATTGGAAAATATCATCTACGTGGGTATTTTGGAATTCAATTTCATACTCTACCATATTACAAAGTTGACAAAAGTGTTATCGAGATTCAAAAGGAATTAGCTCAGATTGCAGACAAAGCATCAGAGAATTTCAAATCAATGTCTAGCAGAGGAAATGACTTAGTATATCAGGAATTAGAAAAAATTGGTTACTCAGAAATGGGATTTGGGGAACTATTTACAAAATTATATGAGGATAAGACACTCTTTGAGCATCTAGAAAGAAAAGCAATGTCAGTGGAAAATGATTTCCCAGAATTTGAAGAAATGCACAAAAAAAAGATCCATCTATTTAGAGAACTAAATAATTTATTGGTTGAATTGTATAAAATATCTCCAGTATCAATAGACTACAATAAATTAATGCAGGGAGAAGAAGGAGTAGTCACATATTTTGATATTGAAATGATTAGGAATCAGAAAACAAAAAAAATGGATCCATACATTAATACCAAAAGAATAACAATCGACTCAACAAACCAGATTCTTAGCAAACTCAATGAGGTAGAAAAAATACTGCAATACACACTGGACGATGAACAATCAAAATATCAACCAGATCAATAGACGTATATAGTTCACGACTTTATTCGAAAAGTTTTTCATTTAGCACTGAACTGAATGATTGGACTTGACACAAAATTATAATTAAGGCATAAACTGGAATGCATTAGTTGATCTTTATGAATGTCAAGAGTATGTCACGTACAGACAAAAAACATGTGGTTCCAACTATCGAAGATATATTTAGAGCTAGAGATTTACTGGATGGATCTGTTAGAAAAACTCCATTGCAAAGATCTGATATGTTTTCTAAGATTACTGGAACCAATATTTTTTTAAAACTCGAATCTCTTCAAAAAACAGGTTCGTTTAAAGTCCGAGGAGCACTGAATAAAGTAAGCACTTTATCAGAGGAACAGAGAAAATATGGTGTTATTGCCGCATCTGCTGGTAACCACGCACAAGGAGTTGCATATGCAGCATCAAAGAATAATATTTCCTGTACAGTCATAATGCCACAAAATGCGTCACCAGCTAAAGTGTCAGCTACAAAATCATATGGCGCAAAAGTAGTTCTAAAGGGATCAGATTATGATGAAGCTTGGATTGCAGCTCAAGAAATTGCAAAGAAAGAAGGCCGCACAATTATCCATGCTTTTGATGACGCTCAGGTAATATCAGGACAAGGAACAATTGGTCTAGAACTGTTAGAGGATTTGCCAGAACTTGATCAAGTATATTTACCAATAGGAGGAGGGGGTCTAGCCGCGGGTATTGCAATCGCAATCAAGTCAAAAAAACCTCATGTAAAGATTATTGGTGTAGAATCTAAAGCTTTTCCTGCAATGAAGGAATCTCTTGCAAAGGGCTTTTTGCAGAATATAAAATCAGGATATACAATTGCAGATGGTATCTCTGTAAAATCTCCTGGCAAATTGACATATGAAATAGCTAGTAAATACATAGATGATGTAATGGTAGTAGATGATTCTTCAATAGTTAAAACTATGTTTTTACTTATGGAAAGAATAAAACTAGTTATAGAACCAGCTGGAGCTGCAAGCCTTGCATATTTACTTTCAAATTCTCATTTAAAGAAAAACGAAAATGTCGTATCGTTACTTTCAGGAGGGAACGTTGATATGTACTTGCTTGGACAGGTGGTGGCTAAAGGCCTTATGCAGATGGGTAGGATGCTCAAAATTTTTATCCAACTACCTGATAAACCAGGAGCATTGAAGACAGTAGTGGATGGTATTGCAGAGCTAAGTGTCAATATTGTTGAAGTAGAACATGATAGATTGAGTGCCAATATTTCTGCTGGAACTGCAGGCGTCTATCTAAGCCTTGAAATGGAAGATGAAAAACATGGAGAACGTTTAATCGAATTTCTTGGAAGAAAAGGAATACAATTTAGAGTAGTTAGTTGACATGTATGTTTAAACCTGTTTGTACATTATAATATTACCAATTGCGATCTTCAATACTCCATCTGAGTACATAGAAGTTCACTGAATACCACCGTTATTGTTATTATCTAGAATAATCCAATAGAGAAATATAGATACTATTATACATCTTTTACCATCCAGATAGACTATTTATAGATCGCTTGCGGCTGTATATGTAATGAAGATATTGCGTGTCGATCCACTATTGTAGTGGCTGCCGTGTTTATATCATAGATCTTGATCTTTAGATTTGTTAGTTCTGAGCTTGATAAATTGTATTTGCCAGCTAAAATTCTTTTTACCTGAGTCTCTGGATCAAATATAGTGTTTGCCAATGATTGTGAGGTTACATATAGTGTTTTCAATAGCATTGAGTGAGGAATCTTTCCAGATGTAGCGTTTAAAATAGAAAAACCGATCTTATCTACTACCACATGATTTTGCGGAGGAGACGCCACAAAGGAATTGGCTGAGTAAAACAAACGTACATCAAGCAGATTGATTTGATCTAGGGATGATAGTGATTGTAAAACAGGAGTAATATTTATTGCTCCACTGTTTGACAAAGAACCCAGGATTCCATTGTCGAGTTGTAAGAGTATAGTCATAAATCCTTCCACTAGTTCTTTTTCTATTTTGATGTTAAATACGGCCAGGATATCCTTACAGCTTATTCCGGTTGATTTTTGAGGTTGTAATGTCTTTATTATCGAATTAGATGAGGAATTACCACCATTATTTACTATTACATTCAAAAGCACTGTGATTGGATACTCTTGTTTATTGAAAACACTAACATCAGTATCATAGTATCCTGGTGTGAGCAGACCAGCCTCTTCAGATATCACACCACATTCAAACTTCATAGTATAGATTATACCGCTGATCTGTTTTTCTTTATTATCATTTAGAGCAGATCTGTTGGTTAACAGAGAGAAATCATTGATTGTGGAGTTGTGTTTGATAGCATAATAGCCTAAATTGACACTATTTACCTGCTTCAGCATAGATGAGGATGAATAAGGTTCTCTATCTTTAACCATCATTGCTTTACTAAATGGTATAAATAACAACATTAGAATAGCCGCTGCTACAAATAAAGTTGATGTAGCAACAATACAACAAGTTACATTAGAATTATATGACTGACATAACATATTATGATTTTTAATCGTCTTGACAATAATTTATACTATCGTCATCTAGAGCTACCAAAGAATAGAAATACGAATACCAAGTACTATTTTGTCTATAGGCTCAATTGCAATCCATAACTACACATAATAATTCTCTCCCACTTTAAGTAATGTTTCATCTATTATGAACTCTGATACCTTTCTTATTATCTGTATTATCTTCTTTGGCTGATACCATTGAATCCAATTTCATATCGAATTATGGTTTCTTCTAACAAATTGAGACAACCGTTGTGATGTCTTTCTTAATGAAAGACCTGAAAAGTATAACTGTAGTGCATAGTAGATATACTTGGATGGCATTCTACTCCTTTTGAGTGGCATAAGAGAAATAGAACATCTTTAGCTATAGGTTTATCCTGCTAACTGAGCAGAGCTTAATCTGATACAGAAAGAAATATTTCTAGGTTCGTTTTTCAGTGTTTTATGACACATGTTGCAAAAATAATAGAGATAGTTGGCAGTTCTGATAAAAGTTGGCAGGATGCAGCACAAGCTGCATTAAACGAAGCCAAGAAGACAATACACGGGATAACAGGGATAGAAGTTGGAGACATGACTGCAAAAGTAGATCCGAGTAATGGAAACATCACAGAATATCATACGGCTGTCAAAATAGCGTTTGGTGTAGAACATAGTTGAGATTTAGATCATAGTTAGCGGCCATGGTCAGTATTGCTCTAATAGATGGAATTAATGTAAAAAATAATATAGTTCCATACCCGAAATATCATATAAGGGCACATAATTGAAGTTTGCATTATCCGATCTGCATTTATGAAATGGCATATAGAAAGAACATGTACAACCCTTAAAAATTATCTGATTAATCTATGATAAATCACATAGGAAAGAATTTATGAGTGAAAGAAAAGAAACTATTTCTTCATTTTTAACCTTTATATGCTAAAAAGTGCCCATTGTTGTATCAAAGTCCTTGTTGATCGAATACATATTACTGCTATGTACAACTTCATAGATTATGATCAGATACCAACACATTATGAAGAACAAGATTGTCGAAGAACGGAAGATGAACCAGAACGTGAAAAGGTACAAGAAGACCAACTATCATGATGACCAGTCATCTCAATAGTTTTGTTCTCAAAATTGTATCATAGTATTGATTTATTCATAACATTCAGAAACCAATTATTAATACCTTCTTGTTTTAGCATAGCTATAACTATAGTTTGTGTTGGACAAGACAATTATCTCATTTGCTGAAATTGTGGTATACTTCGCCTCCTAAGATTAACCACTCATGAGCCCTGCTGTTGTAACACATTAAACGAGCATTTAGAAGAGAAACAAATATGACGAGATTATATTAGTTAATGTACGTGTATTCTCTTAATCCTGCTTTATCAGCAGTAGTGCCACCAATTTTTACTAATATAAATTCTTTATTGGTTCGTAAAATAGAATCATTAAAGCTTATCCCATTTTCGTGCAGGTTCCCATATTCTTCCATAGACACTTTTCTTCGCGGTCCGATTTCTTCTTCCAGGTTCATTCGTTTTACTATCTCTTCATATTCAGGTTGTATTACGCCGCTAAAAACCATGGCGCTACTACCGCTGCCATAAGATCCAAAGCCGACCCTCTTAGTTTCTAGGTCAATTCCCTTTTTGTATTCAACTTCGAGCAAACTTCTAAATCCCATATACATTGAAGCTGTATATAAATTCCCGATTATTGAGGATGCTTCAAGGGAACTTGCCATCTTCTTTTCAAAAACCTCATTGTAGAAAGATGTCTGTACAAATTCCCGTCTAAATTTTTCATCAGCTTTCATAAATTCAGTATCAGCAAGAATGGATTCAATTGTGCCTCTTGGATCTTTTGGTAGTGGCTCTTCCATTCCTATTTCTTTTATAACATATTCCCAACGTGGAAGGTGTCGCCACTCATGTCTTAATAAGTATGCTAGTGCCTTTTCGCCCATTTTCCTGTAAGGAAGATGTACACTGAACAAATCAATGTGATCGGTAATGGATTCACCATCTTTAAGATTAATCAAACCTGTTCTAATTGCCTTTTCTTTATAACTATCAAATGCCTTCCTTACTTGAATCAAATATAATAGATTAGAATAGTTTCCGTTGACAACAGGAGTCTCCTTTCCACATGGCCTATAGAAGTCATATTCGTTCTTGATAATTGTAGAAGCGACTTTTTTATCAAAAGCTAAAAGCCTGGGATTTTCCTTAATTAGAATGGCAACTGCGCCAGCACCTTGTGTATATTCTCCCGATGAGCCAATATCATATTTTGCAATATCACTCACAATGACAATAGCAGCTTTGCCATTATTTTCTTCTGCTCTAATCCAATTTGTATTGTCATATAATGCATAGGATCCACTCACACATGCAAATTTACACTCAATTCCTCCTGCATGTTCGAAAGAGCCTTCTCCATAAACTTGTTCTAGCATTCCTATTACAAAAGAATTCATTGCTTTAGATTCGTCTAGGGCAGATTCGGTAGCTACATACATTCTTCCGACATCTTGGGGGTGTAAATGATTTCTTTGCATTAACTTCAAACATGCGTTAGCAGCCATACAAGCTGGGTCTTGATTAGTATCGACTAAGGCCATCTTTTTTATGCCTATACCATACTCTAGCTTCTGTGGAGCAATCCCTCTTGCCTCAGCAAAATCCTTATAGTCAACGTAAAGTTTAGGTACATATATAGATAAGTCATCAATCCCTACTTGCATTTTACAAAGACTATATGTATAGCCATTTAAAGGTATTTCTGGGTCAGATTTGACTAAGGCTATAATCTGGAATAATAACAAAACAGTTTAAAATATTTGTCATTATTGGAATGAAAATAAGTTTTATACATTTTTTATAGTCTGATTAATAATATTTTATAGTCCGATATAGATTGTCTCTTTCTGCCGCCTTAAAACCAATCTGTTTAATAGCAGATATGATTTTGTGTGCAGTTAACTCAGTCGATCTAGCACCTGTAGCACTAACTACTTCTTCACCAACTAAGGTACCACCAAAATCATCAGCTCCATAATTAAGTGCCAGCTGAGCCATACCTACTCCATTTGTTAACCAAGATGACTGGATGTGGTCAATCAAACCATAATAGATTATCCTTGTAATTGCTATCATTTTTAATAGTTGCAATCCTCCAGTGGGATATTTTATCAGTCCTTCTGACTGTATCTGGGTTTTGTTTGGTTCAAAACTCCAAGGAATAAATGCCATGAACCCTCTTGTTTTTTCTTGCAATTGAGCAATTTTCATAATATGTCGTGCTTGTTGTTCTTCAGTTTCAACAGTTCCATACATCATTGTTGAAGAAGACTTTAGTCCAATCTCGTGAGCCTGTTCCATTATTCGAATCCATTCGTGGCTCTTAATTTTTAGTGGGCTGATTTCTGCTTTTACATAGTCATCAAGAATTTCAGCGCCTGCACCAGGAAGAGAATCTAATCCTACTGCTTTTAGTCTGGAGAGAATCTCCTTTATGCTACTTTTTTCAACTCTTGCAATCATGTCGATTTCAGATGCCGAAAGTCCATGAATTCCTACTTCAGGACATTTTTCCTTTATTGCCTTAAAAGCTTCTTCATAGTATTCAATTTTTAAATTAGGATTATGACCTCCCTGAATTAGTACCTGTGTAATACCAAATGCATCTCTAGATACTGCTACACGTCGCACTATCTCGTCTATAGATAAAGTATAAGATTGTTCATGTCCAGGTGGACGATAGAATGCACAGAATTTGCAATAAGTAATACAGACATTGGTATAGTTCAAGATAATATTATTAACAAACGTAGCAGTATTTCCATAGAGTCTATGTCTTAGTATACTCCCAACAAGTCCTATCGGGTAGACATCATCGGACTTGATTAGCCTGATGCACTCATTTAGCCCCAGATGTCGTCCACATAATGCGGTATCTAGAATGTCAGCAACATCAGATTTGCTGATCAAGTTTTGTACTAACAGACTGTTTTGCAATATAACATAATTTCTGAACTATCAATACTATTTATTCTTTACAAATTACTAGAATCTGCCAGCACATATTTTATATTAACTTCACGTATATGACAATTAACTTGCTCAAAAGTATTGTGGGGGAAACTCCGTCATTAGAAAAAGCACTCGCAGGAGAAGAATTATCATATCGGGATGGTGTCCAGTTATTAAAGGAAGAGAACTTGTTTTTGTTAGGCCTTGTAGCAGATAAGATTCGTAAAAATCTTAAAGGAAATACTGTTACTTTTGTTTCTTCTTATTATCTAAACTATACCAATGTTTGTGCTGCTAGTTGTCCTTTGTGTGCATTTTACAGGAAAGGCAATGAACCCGATGCTTATACCTTAACTACCGAGCAGATCATAACAAGAGCAAGGATCGCAAAACAAATGGGGTCAACCGAACTCCATATAGTTGGAGGTTTTCATCCAAAGCTAGATCTCGATTATTATGAGAATATTATAAAGATAATAAAGGCAGAATTCCCTACTATTACAATTAAAGCCCTAACTCCTGCTGAAATTTTCTTTATTGCTCGACTGACTAGAAACTCTGTCAAAGAAGTCTTACTTAGGCTGAAGGCTGCAGGATTAGATGCTCTTCCCGGTGGTGGAGCTGAGATCTTTGCTCCAGAGTCCAGAGATTTGATTGTCAGAGGAAAATGTTCTGGCGAAGAGTGGCTTGATACTGCTCGTCAGGCACATGACTTGGGATTAAAGAGCAATTGCACAATGCTTTTCGGTCATGTAGAAAAACCTGAGCATATTGTAGATCATCTTTTAAAGATTAGAGAACTTCATAAGAAAACAAAAGGGTTTACTACTTTTATTCCCCTAAAATTTAGCCTTGATAATACAGAATTAGAAAATCAAGGTGTAATCACTAGAGAAAGTCCTTCAACCTATGATTTGAGAATTATTGCAGTATCAAGGTTGTTGCTAGCGAATGTATTAAATAATATCTCCGTGTATTGGGTTGCTCTAGGAAAGAAATTGGCTCAGGTTGCATTATCATATGGTGGTAATGATATGGTTGGGACTGCATTTTCTGAGGAAATTTTTAAGGCTGCAGGCAAAACCACAGGAATATCTGTCCAAGAGTTAGTTAGCTTGATAAAGGAAATTAAAAGAGAAGCTGCTCAAAGAGATACGTTCTTCAATATAATTAGAAAATATAACTAGAGTTTAACACAAAAACTTATTTTATTGGTAACATGTATATAAAATCATAATATTCTGCTTCATTAGTTTTCCAAATGTATTCGAACAACTGATTTTGTAATGAAGATAAAAAAACTATATTTAATGCAATTTTATGCAAGACACTAACACATTCAGCCTTGAACTCTATCTGGTCGGAAGATCCTTGATTGATATAGACCATAACAAATACACTTCGTTTTCCAATGTTCTTATTGCTAGGCAAATCAGCAGTTCTACAAATGAATTTTATATTAGTCACTAATTATCCATGACACAAATATTTAATTTTATTACAGCATTATGTATATTAGGGCAGTGCAGCGTTATGCAAAACGCAGTCGATCCACCGATAGTATTCCTCTCTCCTTTGCTATTGCAAACATTTTTTTTATTGATTTTTTGCCTTTGAGTCCCATATCAATGGTCATGCTATTTACGTACATTTTAATGAATCTGGTTATCACATCTCTTGATTGTCCTCTACTATATTCCATTGCAAAATCTACTGCAGCATCAAGATTTTTAAGACTGTATAAGATTGAATTTCTAAAAGTTATGTCGAATTGTCTGATCTGTTCTAATGTCATTGATTTGCTACTTGCTACATTAATTCCTAATGGCACAGGTAGTCCATTTGTTTCACTAGTCCACCACTCCCCCAAGTCTAGAACTTTGTGAAGTTTTGAATTATTATACGTAATCTGCGCTTCATGAATTAGTAGACCAGCATCTACTTTATTAGTTAGAACTGCATTTAGAATAGTCTGAAAAGATGTCTCTTTTTCTTTAAATTTTCCCAATGCAAAATGTAGCAATAAATTAGCAGATGTCATCTTGCCCGGAATTGCGATTGTACACTTTCTTAATTCTGAAGACGAAAATTTCCTTTTAGAAACTACTATTGGTCCATACTTTAAACCAAAGCTTCCACCAGTACGTAGTATAATATAGTCTTTCAAATAAGCGCAAGCATGAGCTGAAACTGCAGTGACATCAAGTTCATGCTTTAAGGCGCGTCTGTTTAGAGTTTCAATGTCCTCTATGACATGTTTGATTCTGATATTTGGAGACTTTACTTTACCAGAAGCAATTCCATAGAACATAAAAGCATCGTCAGCATCTGGAGTATGACCTAATGTTATTTCCATTATCATAAAGATGTTTTTATGAGATGATATTTTATTTTTGTTGTGAATACATCTTATAATACTCAAGGTTATTTGGGT
Organism: Candidatus Nitrososphaera maunauluensis; assembly: GCA_041156085.1. Lineage (GTDB taxonomy): Archaea > Thermoproteota > Nitrososphaeria > Nitrososphaerales > Nitrososphaeraceae > Nitrososphaera_A > Nitrososphaera_A maunauluensis. The sequence continues at coordinate 4,103 of JBEVTH010000040.1, read as the reverse complement.
AGATATAGTGTGGTTGGCTACCACTACAAAGTAAAAATAGAACACTTATGGCCAATAGAATAGATAATAAGTTTTGTGTATTTAAATAAAATGTAAGGAACATTTAATAGTCCTCCAGCGAATTTTTTTCGCTTGAATACATGCCAAAGTTCAAATCAACTCAAGATATTTTAAGGATTATTGGTAATAAGGAACAAATCCGTAATTTCGGTGTCATTGCTCATGTTGATCACGGTAAGACCACCATGAGTGATAGCCTCTTAGCTGCATCAGGTATTATTTCTCCTTCTGTTGCAGGTCAGGCTCTGGCACTTGATTCTATGAAGCTTGAACAAAATAGACAAATGACTATTCGTGGAGCTAACGTTACACTGTTTTATGAAAATGAAGGCAAGGAATATGTAATCAATATGATTGATACCCCTGGTCACATTGACTTTACAGGAAGGGTTACTCGTGCCCTTAGGGCAATTGATGGTGTAGTAGTTGTTTCTGATTCTGTTGAAGGCATTATGACTCAGACCGAGACTGTGACAAGACAAGCACTTGAAGAACGGGTTAGACCAGTTCTCTATATTAACAAAATTGATAGACTGGTAAAAGAACTAAGATTGGATCCACAATCGATGCAAAAATGGCTTTCAAATATAATTGCCGAATTCAACCGACTTGTTGATATTTATGCTGAACCAGAACTTAAAGAAAAATGGAAAGTTAGCATACAGGGAAATAGTGTTGCATTCGGTTCTGCAAAAGATAGATGGGGATTTAATTTCAAAGTTGCTCAGAAGAAAGGAATTAGTTTCAAGGATGTTTACGATGCTTACACTTCCACTGATCCTAATGCTATAAAATCTCTTGCAGATAGAGCACCATTGCATGAGGCAGTTTTAGGAATGGTTGTACAACATCATCCTCCACCCCATATAGCTCAAAGATACAGGATCCCCAAGATCTGGCCAGGAGATTTAGATTCAGATATTGGAAAATCGCTTTTAGCATGTAATGAAAAAGGGCCGGCAGTGATGATGGTCACCACAATCAACGTTGATCCACAGGCCGGCAGAGTTGCAACCGGCAGACTTTTCTCTGGTACTATCAAAGATGGTGATGAAATATACTTAATTGATGCAAAAAGACCAGGAAAGGTTCAGTCAGTAAACATCTACATGGGCAACACCAGAGAAGTAGTAAGTATGTTACCTGCAGGTAATATTCCTGCCTTGCTTGGACTTGATTATGCTGTTGCAGGGGAAACAATTTCAACCGTCAAAAACATTCCAGCATTTGAGTCTATCAAGTATGTTTCAGAACCAGTAGTTACTATTGCAGTCGAGCCAAAGCATCCAAAAGACCTACCTAAACTTGTTGAAGCATTACGCAGAATTACTGTGGAAGATCCTAATCTCATTGTCAAGATTAACGAGGAAACAGGTGAGACCCTCATGGCTGGAATGGGTGTATTGCATCTTGAAATTGCCACATCACTTTTGCAGGAAGCAGGTCTTGATATTACCACTAGCCAACCATTGATCAACTATAGAGAAACTATTCGTACTAAAGCGGGCCCAGTTATGAGTAAGTCGCCTAATAGGCATAATAAAATTTTCATGCGTGTGGAGCTCCTTGATGAAGGTATAATTGAAATGATAAAGACCGGCCATATTAAAGAAGATATGGACAAGAAGGAAATGGCAAGGATTCTCAGAGAAAAAGGCTGGAATGCAGATGAAGCAAAAAATGTTGCTGCAATAGATGTTGGTGGTAATATCCTAATAGATGAAACAAAAGGAGTTCAATTTATTCAAGAATCGATGGACTCTATCAGATCAGGTTTTGACGATGTCGTCCATTCGGGCCCGATTGCTCATGAATCTGTAAGGGGTTTAAAATTTATTTTACATCACTTTGTCCCACACGAGGATCCAGCTCACAGGGGTCTAGCACAACTAATGCCTGCAACAAGAAGATCTATGTTAGGCTCAATGCTGGTTGCGGATTCAGTTTTACTTGAACCTATACTAGGTATAGAGATCAAATGTCCACAGGAACAAATTGGCACTGTAGCTGGCGTATTGTCAGCTAAGAGGGGTAAGTTACTGAACGTAGAACAAAAGGGTTTAATCTCAATCATACAAGGTGAAATACCAGCATCAGAGACATTTGATCTATCTGAAGTTATGCGGGGGGGAACGGCTGGTAAAGCCATGTGGAATACCTATTTTAAGACATGGCAACCTGTTCCACAATCAATATTTAGAAATTTGGTGACAGACATAAGAAAGAGAAAAGGTTTAAATCCAGAACCACCAAGATATGACGAATTTATAGACAAGGAATAAAAATAAGCCTTTTTTGAATTCCTTAAATACCTAAAGATATTCAATGATACCAGACAAAACTAGTTATGATCTTTTAACACAACAATGGCGAACTTCTCCATTAGGTATTTCTGCAATTCTGCAATATCTTCAATTATCTAGATCTATATTTGTCTCCTTTAGGTTTTTTTTAAATTTTCTCCCATTCGGCATTGTTAAATTTGTAAATAAAAAGTGTTATAAACAAATACATGGTCTAACTTGTATGAAGCTTGACCTACCAAGATATACTGAAAGATTTGGAGCCATTAGTCTCCATGGAGTCCAACGTGTATATGAATTGGATTCAGGATTTAATAATGGTAGGACAACATCTGAAACTATAAGAAGTATTGGAAACGAGGAGATATCGGAAATTGAAAGGAAAATAGCTATTGTTATACCTATTAAAGGAGAGCGTTTGAAGTTACTTGAAGGAGTATTGAGTGGAATTCCTCATGATTGCTTGACAATTATCGTATCTAATAGTCCAAGACAACCTGTAGACAGATATAAATTGGAAAAAGAGGCACTTGAACAATTTAATAGATTTGTAGGAAAAAATGCATTAATATTGCATCAAAAGGATCCTGGATTATCTGATGCACTAAAAGAAGTCGGTTATACCAGTATATTTGCTCCTGATGACACAGTCAGAAATGGTAAAGCCGAAGGGATGATGATTGGAATGCTACTCGCTAAGATGGCAGGAAAAGAATATGTCGGATTTATTGATGCTGACAATTATGTACCTGGAGCGGTAAACGAATATGTAAAAATATTTGCATCAGGAATTGCAATGTCTAATACTCCTTATACAATGGTGCGTATATCATGGATTTACAAGCCTAAAGTTTCAGAGAGTGGCCTATACTTCTCAAAATGGGGAAGAGTATCTGAAGTAACGAATCAATATCTTAATTCATTAATATCATATTACACTGGCTTTGAGACTGAAATCATGCGCACAGGAAATTCAGGCGAACATTGTATGTCGATGAAACTAGCAGAGCTTTTAACTTATTCACCAGGTTTTTCGGTAGAAACATATGAAATTGTAAACATACTAGAAGAATTTGGGGGAATTGTACCGACTGAAAATCAGGAAGCTATGGACAAGGGAGTAGAAGTGATGCAGGTGGAAACACGTAATCCACATTTTCATGAAGAAAAGGGAGATCTTCATTTAAAAGAAATGTTTAACGGGTCTCTCGGTTGCGTTTACTATAGTAAGATTTGTCCTCCAAGATTAAAAGAGAAGGTGATCGAGGAACTACATGGCAGAAACATACTAGATGAAGGTGAAGAACCGTCTGTATTACAGAAAATTAATCCCTTTAAAAATATAGATACACATCAATTTGCAAATATTCTTCATAATAGAGCAACAAGCTTTGTTCATTCTGGCTAAATAAAACCAAAAATGAGGTCATCATTATACAAATTAGAGAAAAAGAGAAAGTTAAAAAATTAGATTCTGGTTAATACTTAGTAACTAAACAAGAATCATAGTCAATAGTATTAGCAGTATTAGAGAAGACATGAAACTAAGCCATTATAACATATATGAGCGAACTGTTGCCACTTACCTGACGACACTCCTCTACTACTCCTTTTTTGATTCTATTATGTGTAGGAATGTCTAAAGGCAAAAATATCTACCACATATATAAATGTAACTTATCGTGGTTCGGCCCTGTTAAGTTAAGCAAAGGTAATCGCTAAAGCTCAATCAGTCTAATG
>JBEVTH010000039.1:0-15583 GCA_041156085.1 Candidatus Nitrososphaera maunauluensis | reverse complement strand
ATAAGTTCAGGTGAATCCATGAGCCCTGGAAAAAAGATTTCCTATAGTCTTGGACTTGATGGACAGACACTTCGATAATGTGATACAATTCTAAATGGTTGATAAAACGAGAGGCTGTAGTAGAAGGCATGCTTGTCTCATACCGGACATATGTAATGTAGTTATAGCCAAGATCTTCTCAAGCTGTTAGTCTAAAGAAACCGTCGTGAAGGCAGCGATTTGGAAAGATAGGAACAAGAGCAGCACTGTCATTTAACGCAGCAACTTACCACAAGGCTTAACAGCTGCAAAGTGTATCTCTAAGGTCAATGAAGAGCGAGAAGGGCGAACAAGAGGAACAAACCCAAGTGCATACTGATACTCTTTTAACACTATCAAATATCCAGTATCTGGTAGAAGGCTTGGACTCGTTATTGCATACCAACTTGGACGGAGATAAACGTGCCAAGGTTATTAAGTTAAGAGATGAACTGTCTGCTTATATTAGCAACATGTTCAGCGACTAAATCTCAAAGCTGATATCTTAAAAAGAGGAGACTGGAAAATTATATCATCTTACCTAGCGACGGAGCCTGTTTGTCGATATTGATTGAAATTCTGGAAACTATCGTTGCTGATTGGAATGACAATATTATTTACAATACCCATCGATAGAAACTATCAATAAGACAGTTTGCCACAATTCCTTACAACAAATGGCTTTCCTCCGTCCCTTCCATCTTTACCAGATATCTTCCTAAATAATTTAATGCAATCAATACTCGCTAATAATTCATTTTTTTCAAGTACAATATTGATGTATCATTAGACTCGTGTTTGTGTTAGCAATAACTATCAGTATTCCTATAGGGCGTTTTAAGACAAAACAGGCACAATATATGTAAGTTATAAGCTATAAAATTACTATCTAAGGCGGGAATATGAGGGTTGTCACCTTATATACAATTAGTAACATAATTTTGTAAAGAAATATGTCTACAATAGGTGAAATAATGACTAAAAAATTAGAAAAAATTAACATTACTGCCACCGCGCAAGAAGCAGCAAAAGCGATGACCGATAGGAATGTGAGCTCACTAGTCGTAACCGATATGAATGACAAAGCTATAGGAATAGTAACAGAACAAAACCTAGTGAGAAGAGTGGTTGCTAACGATGTGAGTAGTGGTAAATTGAATATTCAGAAGATAATGTTTTCTCCGCCTGTTACTATTGATGCTAATTCCTCTGTTGAAGTGGGCGCAGATATAATGATTGAAAATAAAGTCAAACATTTGCTTGTAGTGGAGAACGAAGACTTAAACAAGCCTTTGGGAATAATTACTATCAACGACTTTCTTGGATATGTAAAAAGAACTCCAGATGAACGTCAGCATGCTAATAATACGGGGATAAATACAAAGTTAAAATAAAGATGTTCGTCAATTCCAGCGATCATGTGGACTAAATTCGATAATCTCTTTTGATTTCGAGAGGGATATTTGTATTTAGAACATTTAGCTGCCTTTGTTAGCTTGAGCACAATATTGCTTTTCCATTTCTTTTCCAGATTTAATACAATTCCTAGAGAGCCGATGTCAATCTATATCTTCGTACTAAAAAAACTTATATAAATCTATGAAAATATTAATAAATCAATAAGGCATAAGACATTGGGACCTGCAAAACGATGGCCCGGGTTTCTGTTCCGTTCACCGAAGGCCATTATTATGATAAAGGGGAAAGGCCCTACACGGGACGGGCTGATAATAGCCCTTTTATCTGCAGGCATGCGAGGAAAGTAGTCTTTACCGCAGTAAGGTAAGATACAAATCAGGTTAATTTTTAAGCGTAATACTAAACCTTTTCTTTTGATGTTTCAAAAACCTAATAAGACATGGTTATCTACAGTTGCTCTTTCAGCTGCTGTTCTGTTTGCGAGCTTATTTGCTGTGAGATTTGTAAACCAAGCCTAGGCACACAGTAAGTAGAGCAACTCAACAGCATCCAGTGGGAATTGAACTAAATGGGTTACTACGTGCATAACCATATACTAGCTCATTTTGTTTTGCATCTGCAAAAATAGTTGACTTCATATGTATTTTGTATCCATTGCTTGTAGCTTTTCTCTGCTATCGTCTGAGTCTTGCATTATTTCAAATGCGTGTTTGAGTATGGTATCTAACCCTGAAAGACATACCTGGTACTCTTCTGGCAAGTGTTCTGTGACATATTCTTGCTTTGCTGCGCAGGTATTGCACGTCAGAACTGATTAATTGCTTTGAAACGTGCAGCTCATGTGCTATCTCTATTTGACTCATACCTCCGGGCCTCATCTCTACTACTTTGAATCTACTCCATTCCAGTCGATTAGAAAAAGGGGGTCTATATAAAAGCAAAAATAAAAAATTTCGAGCATGGCTTCTTAATTTACTTGCCAGACGTGTTATTAGCAACAACAGGAACTGCATGGCTATTTATTACGATGTTTGTCTTAGATATACTCAAGTCTATGCGGCATTGTAAGACAAGGATAATAAGATAATATCAGTAGAGTGGAAGTGTGGTGGCAATGGTAATAATTACAACATAACAAGGACAGGTTGGTTGGAAAAATCTTCATGTTAGTGCTCTGAACTATATCAGAAATAAACAGAAGATGTTAGCTTTGGACTCTACTGCCAATAAGGATGAGCAACCAAGAAATATAGTATTTCAAACTATAATAATACACCGCTCACTTAATGTTTGTGATATCAATAAATTGTGCTAATGGAACACCAGCTGAAACTAGAGCACATCATATCATTTGCTGATGCCATTTTTGCATTCTCTATAACTTTTATGGCTATTTCAATTAATATACCAAACTTGGCACAAAACCTTACTCAGGCACAACTTCTCGACAAGTTGTTGGAATCAATTCCTGAATTTGAGACTTATATTATTAGCTTCTTTGTCATAGGTGTTTACTGGACTGCATATCATCAAACGTTCAATCAAATAGTAGGTTCTCATTCGACTATGACATGATTAACTCTAATATTCTTATTTTTCATAACACTTATCCCGTTTGCTACTAATCTGCAAATAGGTTTTGGCTATCATATTTTATTTGTATTATTTGCATTAGTTTTGACTATGGCTGGGGCGTTGCTAACGATGACTTGGCTGCATGCTGTAAAGAATAAATTGATAGATGAGAACCTGACCCAAAGACAAATACATAATATTTCATTAGAGTCTTTTCTTCCTACGGTTGTATTTTTATTATCAATTTTGGTTTCCTTTATTGACTTGCAAATTACATATTACTTTTGGATAGTAGTAATACCTGCCAAGATGATATTGCATAAGAAATATCCTTCTTAATTTTCTATTGCATAAGAAATGTCATCAGATATAGAAGAAATCATAGAATGGCCGTTTTTGACCCACATTATAACGACCACGACGGCCTACTGGTTTTATTGCTCTATGATGCATGCATATGCCCTTACAAGTCACTTCTTCTTTTCCTCGATATTATAGTTGATGTACATTAACAGCCATTGGGTTTTGCCTCCTCTGTTGTCAGGTACATATTATTTCATATCATACTATCTCCCCTTTTCCATAAGAAATTGACTCTTATTTTTCCGAATGAGTGGAATTATTTTATTCACCATTATTTCATGAAAATTATCTGTCCCTACATCAAATGTTAGTAATATAACATATGCAAGGCGGTTGTTATTGTCGGTGATAGGAACGTTTGCCCTAATTAACTTCTCATAAATCGAACAGGCATAATCGACATTCCCCAAAAGATATCCCCATCTCAGACGAGTATATTGTCTTGTTGCAGCAGTAATTGCATACTGGACTGTCTCCTCATAATTTAGTAAGGGCTTGAGTCCTCTGCGTTCGGACGTTGATAGTAAGGATCCATGTTCATCAGCAATACCAGCAAATCTAATTGAAGGCTCTGATGCTATAACTAGGTCACAAAAACCTTTGAACATTTGTTTCATTTTCATTGGGCTTGAGATATCGTAGAGATTACTCATTCTTATACTTAATATCTTATGATCCCATCAGTCCTCGTTCATTATTACTTGAATACTAAAAATTAGGTCATAATTCATTTACGTATCGTATAGGAACCTCCTCTTTCGGGTTTTGATCAGAATCTATACTAGATGACATTGAATTGGGGAGTGGTCGTTATTTAAATATAAACCATAGAACGTAAATTTAATTTTTAAAAAAGCCTTTCAAAGTTATGTCCTATAAAGTCTTGTATGAGAGGGTGCACAATATCCACAATAATCAGTGTTAGGTCTTTTGTGACATATGCATTCACATCTGTTTCCACCGCTGGTTGAGTATTTTCTTTTCAATTCCTTTATTGTTATAATTACATATATTTAACTCGATAGGTATAAGAGCAGAATAGTGGAAAAGACAGCGGCGATATAGATAACAGGAAGAAAAGGAACAGTAATTTAGTCAAGTCCTTATAGACAAGATCGTCAACGGTCGCAACAATATAATAAGATTGAATAAGTGCAGTACTGTTGGGCTGTAGCAAGTTTTGCAACACAACTTTTAAGAAACTCATATCTTATTGTGAGGGCTGAAAATAAAATATTGCATAAGCGAAAATAAGTGAAGTCCAGTGACTCATGGGATAAGGCCAAGGGAAATTAATCTGCTCCATGATCTTTGTTCAAAGACCTTTGGGTTGTATCCTTTAATGTTGACCTTTTTAGAAGCTCGTTTCGTCAGATAAAAAGTGAAAGATGCTAGCGCTCGCCAAAACCTATTATGGGGATCTGAACTAAATGAATTCAAAGCCCACTTTGCAGCATAGTGAACTGCTGGGTGATAATTTTCTACTATATAGTTGATGAGTGATTCATTGGAGCTCGAAAGAATATAATGAGCTTGTTCATACAGTTCGTCTTCTGTGGCATAATTTGCCTTGTCTATTGTAAATTTCCCTTTAAGCATATTGGCCAGAATAGAATCGATATCGTTTTCTGACTCAATTGTATTTATACATCTACCTATGGTTGAAGCAACGTGAGAATCGCTTCCTGCGATCGTATACATCTCGTTCTTCTCTGAAAATTTATTTGAAATGATGTTTGAAAAAATGTCAATATTGTTGCTATTAAAGGATTCCATCAGATCGCAAAGAAGTGCTTTTTCGCGTATTCCATTGGAAACAGCGAATGGATGAGCTGCGCAGGAGATTCCATTTCGTCTTTTTATTTCATCCAATGTCTCCTCTAAGGATAATCCGGACTTTATCCCTTCAGTTATACCGTATGCAAGTACATGTCCTTTATTATCTATGGTAATTTCTTCTGCAGGGTAGATTTTGATAGAGCGATATTTGTTATGGTTCTGTTGGTATTCGAGTGCTTGACGATAACCGTCAAGCGTATTGTGATTTGTTATAAAAAGGATGTCAATTTTTTTTTTAAGAGCACTGTCTAACTGTTCTTCTATCGTCACGCCGCAATCAAATGGAATACGCGATGACTTGTTTCGATAATTCGAATAGATGTTGTGACAATGCAGCTCTGCATTCAAAATATGTGTCGTATCGGTCAATAATCCATACGGTTAAATATATACCAATCTTTGATATAAGTACTTGCATATTTTATTCTGTTATGAGTTTACCATCCTGTTATATAGTCATCATTTTTTATTTAATATACGACATTAAACTATTGCTATAATTGATTAATGGATACTCATTTAAAATATCCATAAGATATATAGTACAGCGATAGTTATAGTATATTATGGCAAATCTTATCGTTGAAACATATCGGAATTCTAGTGTAAATTCAATATTGGATGATATTGCTAAGAAATATAAAATTGATACACTTAAAGATCGTTTAAAAGATGACATTCCAATTGATGAAATCAAATTCAAGTATAGGACATACTCCGAATGTATTAGAATGCTGTACAACGCAATAGGGCTATCTAAGGCCAAAGCCTAGGTTCTTACTTTCAAAAGTTCAATATCCGTAATAGTGCAGTTCTGTTTACCCCCAACATGGCATTTCAAAAGCTCTCTTGCTTTTTCTTCAGATAGCTTTTCTGCAGAAATGTATCCACACTTATTACAAGTAACGACGTAACTCCAGCTGACCAAATGATAAAATGTAAATGATATATTACATATATTTATTTATGTTTTTTAATGACATCAAATTCTGCCAGCTTCTTTTAATCGAGAAAGCATTCTTGATTGGCCTTCCTGGAAGCGTCTTTTATCATCATCTGTATCTAAGACCAGCTGCGGTACTATTGTGGGCTTTCCGTATTTGTCAAGAGCAACAATGGTAACCAATGCAGTTCCAGTATGTACTCGTGTCGCATCATCAAGGTCTTCGGCTTCTACAATAACTTCAACTTCCATAGAAGAGCGTCTTATATAATTTATCCTTGCAGAGAGGATCAATGCATTTCCAATAAATACAGGTTTCAAAAACGTCATTCTGTCGATACTTGCCGTCACAATATTCGCACGACCAGCATGTCTTTTAGCGGATAAACCGGCAATAAGATCAACATATTTTAGTATAACACCACCGAAAACGTTACCCTTTGGGTTGGCATCTGAGGGTAACATCATAATTGTCATTTCTGCTTTTGATTCACTCGGATATCTGCAATTTTTAGATGGTTTTTGGGACAATGTCATTGAACTTTATTACCACACTATCACAGTACCTTAATTAAGATTAAGATCTAATGGAATCAATGTCTGTATGTGTTTAAGTAATTAGCCATTCGGCACAGACTCCTTTATAGTGAAGTTACCAATTTGGTTAGTTTGAGTATAATAGCCACTGCCAATATTCATAATCGTCTATAATAACACGAATATATTAAGACGAGAATAAATAATTGCATTTTCTATTTTGCCTTATTCAATTATTTCATTAATGCTAATTTCATGATCGGTTCCCAATCAACACTACACAGAGTGTATCAAAGTTCTTGAACCGGTCAGATTTCGGCATGATCTGGAAAAATGTCTTTAACTGACATTATCTTATTAAATATATTATATATGATAAAAGACCTGAAATACATTGGATTGCAACTATGCACCTGTGCCTGGATTGAGATCATGACCGGTATAGGGATAAGTCTGTATATGCTTTACCTGCATTCTTATATGCTTGCGGTTCTAACAGCGGCTTTATTTGCACCACTTATAGGATCCCATTTTGTATTGTCAAAGATTTCTCAATCAGAAGATTGTCATACTTTGAGTTGTCGTTTTAAATATTCCAATTATTCTGCAAAGTATCATAGCAAATAAAATAACGATTATTCTTTAAGACCCATAACTTTGAATTTATACTGTTCGTTATAGATCTCATTGTAAAACCTGGCATAACTTTCAGCTGCATCATATGTAGCAAAAGTAAGTCTCAAACCCTCAACTGTAGTCTTATTTCCACACACATCTACAATTTCTATGGTGTAATAGCTTGGCAGCTTTTTTAGATATTTGAGTGTTAAGATTAAATTGATCAATAAAAATAAGATTGCAGCGGTGATAATTATAGCAAACTCAAATCCTTTTGTAAAGTTGAGAATATTAGCTAAGAGATAGTGATCTAACCATTTATATGTAATCGAAAAGACTTTCGAAAATACCGTTATTATGAAACCAAGCATCATCTTTAATCATTTGTATGGACAACAACCTATAATAATGACAATTGGATAACCACATGAACTAAAAGATACTCAGATAAATCCTGATGAAAAAACAGCAGTCACATACGCTCTTGATATTATGCTCAAATATTGATGATTGATTTCATCCCTATACATTAATGACATGATAGCCCATTGCTCCGTTTGGAAATGGGTCTACTAACTCAGCTGTCTGAATGTTTCCGGTCTTATCTGTCGATCTGGCAGTGAGCTTGTGATTACCTTTATCATTCAGGTTCACCTGTGTTGTCCACAGGACCCATGTGTATGGCGATAGGGGGTCTTTAAGGCGGGCTTCTTTCCAGGTAGCACCACCATCCGTACTTACCTCCACTTTAGATATCCCTCGATCTCCTGCGAAAGCCACACCAGCGACAGTAACCATCCTAGAAGAATCTATAACACTCGATACGGCTGCTAAATTGCTAAATCTTTGCCTGACAGATGCATTACCTGGAATAGCTATGAATGACTGAGTATTGTATAAGGCTTTATTACTCCAACCTTTCCTCTGCCAATAACCTTCATAAACATGGTCAACTAGATCTATCTCAGTTATCCATTTAGGATTCATCATTCCGTACCATCCGGGAACGATAGCTCTGACAGGATAGCCATGTTCGGCAGTCAGAGATCCTCCGTTCATATCGTAAGCCAATATACTTCCATCAAAAAGTCCTCTCTCTAATGGTATCCCAACATCATAGCCATCATAACACTTAAACACGATGTATTTGGCGCTTGGCATCACTTGTGCCTTCTCAAGCAGCTCTTTTAGACGTACGCCCTTCCATACTGCAGTGCTGATCAAGTCACCTCCTATCTTATTACTTACGCATTCAAGCGTAGCAAATTCCTCTACAGCAGGCATGTCTCTAAGCTCTTTGTAATTTATTTCTAGCGGATTGAATACTAATCCCTTCACTGTTAGCTTCCAAGTACTCGCCATAACTATGGGTACTATAGGGTTTTTGTCTATTCTGTAGAAAAGATCGGTTGGTGTTATCTCCGACGCAAGAAGCGGTGCAACTTTAGGATCCTCAAATCCTGAGGGTTTGGACTTTGACCTTTTTTGGAATTGCGATAGCAAAAACGAAGGAGATTGTTGTACTGCTTGTCTAGGGGATATAAGACTACCTAAGCCAAAGTAGAGGATAGGTAAAGCAACTGCTGATGCAATACCAGCACGAAGTAGTAGCCTTTTCTTATAATCAATCTCTGTTTCGCTAATGGCAGTAGATTGTTTTTCGGTAATCTTGGTTGGCCATCCCGGTGATATCCTCTCATAAAAGGAGGATAAGATGAACCCGAAAGCGATATTTGATGGGACAAGATAAATGGCTAGCAATCGAACAGAAGCTAGTTTTGTCTGAATATCAGATTCAGCCAAAGCAAACAGCACAGTACCCACAACGAAAAGAATAATGTAGGATAATAGTGAAGATTGTACTGCATTTCCAAAATATACCTTCAAACGGAGTTTAGTATGCAGTCTGCCAAGAGATAACAAACTAATGAAACCATACAGTATAATGTTTGCAGCAACTGCCCCGATTAAAGCAGAGTATTTAGCGATTGGACCTAACGTCCCTACAGCTTGTGATTCAACTTGTCCAGGAGTGAGAGAGAATAAAGTCTGAGATGCAATTTCGGGGAGAAATAATCCACCATCAAATAACCTCAGAAGTAATGATACCGCGAGAGCTATCGCTCCGGCGGCAAGCCCGCCAAGGAATAATTTTTTATTAGAAGGGTGGTCTAACTTGATCACATTGGTCTCTTAGTCAAGAAAGATTTAAATTTTTCCCAAATCCGGCTTGTTTAAACCGGATACACAGTTGTGAACTGATTAAGAGTAAACTTAAAAATGTTAAGGGTAAAAAACACTTATTACAAACTGAATACTGTAAAAAATTATGTCGATTTTGGTGTTAATCGTAATTTTGGCAATTTCCTTGTTGTTAATTACATCCAGTTCGTCTGTGTCTGCGAAATCTATTGCTACTCAAAATAATACATCAATATCGATGAATAAGATACACGGAACATTGATAGTAACGAACAAAGTCATTAATGAAGGTGGGGGTAACAAGAGACCGTCTGATTTTATAGTCAATATTCACGCTAATGATCCTGTGCCCAGTTCTTTTCATGGGAATTCATCTGGTACTCGCGTACAATTACACATGGGAATGTATAGCGTCACCGAAAAAAAGCTGCCCGGTTACAACTTAACTTTGTCTGGAGATTGCTCTGGCGGTATGATGTCGGTTGAAACTAAGAATTGTACTATTACAAATTTTTACTCCAAACCTTGATTTAAGATAAGAAAATCAGCAATTGTATGGGATTCATTAAATCAACAATAAGAATGACGTCAAAGAATCATTAATATGATTCTTATTGCGACCTTCACTTCTGGGTACCATGGTATAAAGAGATCATCTTTTTTGTTATTCTTCATTATGCTTTAGCTAAATGTTGAGAGCAATACAAAAACCATAAATGAAGAGTCTCTTTCAAAGAAAATTTGTTTTTGCTACAGAATTATCAATTGTTAATTATAAGACCGGACGTTTTAATGGCCGTGTCCGCCTAGTACCTTGTAGGTATGCAATATGCCAGGGAAGAGTGAATCTAATGATTCGCAAACTGCTTTGACACTGCCTGGAAGGTTTATGATTACTGTGGTTCCCCTGACACCTGCAACACCTCTAGACAGCATAGATAACGGTGTCCTTTTCTGTCCATAAGCCCTGAGGGCTTCAGCCACTCCTGTTATCTCCTTTTCTATAACTCTCTTACTCACTTCGGGAGTTACATCACGAGGACCAAGACCTGTTCCCCCACTGGTTATCACAATATCAACTTTTAACTCATCGCAGAATCTCTTGAGCTTAGCCTCGATAAGCTCTTCTTCGTCAAGTACGACATTGTACTCAATTACTTCAAATCCATTTCTAACCAACCTATCAATAACAACTTTGCCGGCATGATCCTCACTTTCAACTCTCGAATCGCTGGTAACCAGTACAGCGGCTGTAAGTTTTCTACCTACATTTGTGGAGAATGTTTTAAGACCTCCGGACTTGTTCAGGACTCTAACCTTTTCTATCACTAACGTTTCATCTATAGGTTTTAGCATATCGTAAATTGTCAAGGCAGCTACGCACGCGCCTGTCAATGCTTCCATCTCAACTCCTGTTTTGGCCACATTTTTCACGTCTACGATAATTTCTATGGATTGTTCATTCAGTGACACATCAACCTTGATGCTATCTATAGGAATAGGATGACAGTATGGTAACAGATCCCAGGTTCGCTTAGCTGCCATTGTTGCTGATAACCTAGCAGAGTCATAGATGTTACCTTTCGGAGATTTTCCTTCCTTGATTAAGGTTATTGTGGCTGGTTCTACTTTTACAATCGCTTGAGCAACAGCTGATCGCAATGTCTCTGGTTTATTGCCAACATCAAACATACCTTCTCCCATGTTAATCCCTTTTAAGCGGAATACCGTCTACCCAAACTCCACCGGCGTCAGATACTTCCTTCTTCCATATTGGTGCCCTCTTCTTGATCATATCTATGCCATATTTGCATGCTTCAAATGCTTCCTTCCTATGTTCCGCAGATACAGCAACCGCCACGCTGATATCTCCAACCATTAAATTACCTATTCTGTGGACAGCCACAAACCTTTGTATGTTCCATCTTTCTCTTGCTTCATTTTCAACTTCAGCAAGATTTTGTTCGACCATATCCTCGTACGCTTCATAGTAGATTTCATAAATTCTTTCCTTTTCATTATGATCTCGTATGCTTCCTATGAACAGGGTTGTTCCACCAGCAGATGTATCTTTTGCCTCCGCTAGTATCTTGCATATATCAATCGGGTCTGAAGTTATAGTGATCACATAATTCAACCTCCACTAACGGGTGGCAGGATTGCTACCTCGTCCATATGATTTATAATAGCTGCATCATCTGCAATTTTGTAGTTAATTGCAATAACAAATTGAATCTTCTTTAAGACCGGTGGAGACAACTCTAGGATCATTTTTCTGAGATCACGAACATACATTTTGTCAGATAAATTTAATGTTATTTTGTCTCTACCTAAAATCTCTCTAATAGATGCAAACAATTTTACCGTTATAGTCGTATGTATTTGCTCTTCCTTAGTCATAATGTAGGCATCTATACTATGCAGAAGGTGGTTTATAATACATAGGGTTAGGTCAAAGGAAAAATTATGGTCTTGTAACGTTGTCAAATCATGAATATTACCAAAATGACTTGTTAGTTCTCTCTTCTCTTTTTCCTAAGGCAATATGCCATAATAATTATTATACTTCCAATAAGCTATGATCTCGCCAATCCTCAAATTATTAAAGGAAGAATCATTGTTGTATAACTAGCAGATCCCTTACATTAAGAGTTGGTATCATACTAGCGCTTGAAACCACATAAAATTGTTCCTAATACATATTTGGTAGCGATAACAATAATTGCAATTACAATAGATATGAAATGTATGCAATCTGTTTTAGTCTGGTCATTAAAATGAGTAAACAGCAATCACAGTCATAATCCCCACCTTTTTGATTGTTTTTATTTATGACATATCATTAAGATCCGTATATCACAGCTATTGTTGTTATGGATGTTGTATCCATACTGTATGTTAGTATTATCACCGAGAGCAACACATCAAATGTATTTTAAGTTTATACGACATCAATGAAAGATTAGTGAGCATGGTCCTAAAGCAACCAATCATGTCGAGGTCAAATTATCATTTAGATAAAAATGGTATCTTGATCATGAATATATGAAGATTTCAAACTGATAGAAGCTAGATCTGGTAATTCTCACATGCCGATGATATTTTCGGGAAGTAGCAAAAAATAGTATCTGGTCTGACCTTTCACTTCAAGTCAGCGATTGAGTAAGAAAAGCATCAGCAGGATTAAAGAAGTCAGGTTAACTGTAACTATCGATTTTTTTGTTTAAGGAATTACACAAATTAAACAGTTAAGGAAGGACAGATATTGTTTTATGATGATGGTGATGACGAAGAGTCGTTTCACTATCCTTCATTGGACTGCTATCCGTCGCCATAGGATTTGCAGGATTTGTTCCAGTTTGAATACCACTTAGTATCGCATTTGAGTAAAATGTATTTCCAGCTCCTGCGCCGTAGACATTTATGCCCTTTGTGGAGTTTATAACAGTATTTTGATGTATATTGTTGTTAGAAGAATTATCCTTTACGTAGATTGCATTAGAACTATTTGAAACCGTATTATTATATATCTCATTGTTATGCGATTGTGAGATGAATATACCTGTGCCTTCATTATGGACATAGTTGTTTCTTGCAACAGAGTTATACATATTCTTGCTAAACATTATCCCTGGCTCGCCATTATTATACACTTCATTGTTCTCTATCGTTATATTGTAGCAGTCCAATGAACAAATTATGCCTATGCCGCCATTGTCATTGACAACGTTACCGTGAATTATCATATCGTGAGTTCCGGTGTGAGGATCGAGACCATATTTCGAGTTGTTATAGATATGGTTGTTCTCTATAATCATACCTCCAACACCACTAGAATAGAAACCAAAATAGAGATCGTGTAAGTTATTATGCCTCAATACGCTACCATCTCCTCCTAGATACGTGAGACCAGTAGCTCCAGCGCCTATTCCTCCTTCAAACCCGAGATATCCAAGATCTGAATTGGTAATATCTGTAGTTCCTGTTGCGTCTTTTTCTATTCTTATAGAGGGTCTCGGTGAACCAACATGGACTTCATATCCATTGCCATGTAGTATCCTCGTTCCATTAGTTATTGCATAATTATTCGTGGCTGGATTCCAAGAAGTTATCTTAACTGAATCAACCTTTAGGCTGCCATGCACATCTATGTTATAGGCAGAGGTTCCATCCGAGACTATCTTTAGCCATAAGGCATCAGTCGAATTAATATGCAAGGTAGCTCCTTGAGAAATTGTCAAATTCGCGTTTAATAGCCATACATTATTGGAAGAGGATTGCTTTTCTATTCCTAGTACACTTGGATCGTTTATCTGATTGTATACGTCTGACAGACTAGCAGAAGTACAATTTACTGTAATTAATTTTGCAAATCGGTTATAATTAATGCAAGAAGTCCCTGCGGATGATGCTTGTGCCATCACTTCTTGATACTTAGGAAAATATGTATACGGACCAGGGATCAATGATGGTAAGCAAAATAGTAACAACACTAATGACACAGTAGCAATGCAACAACTAAATAATTTTATTCCAGCACTCTGTTTTTCGTACATAATTACCAATTAATTGCTCTAATTTGTGTACATATACAGCCAATATTTATATGCAAAGATAATCTCTACTCTACGAATACAAGAGCAAATTTGATGTGAAGAAAATAGTAGCCAAGGAAGATAGTAAGCGCATTCTTCCAGTTATTTGGGTAAGTTTGGAATTCTATATATCAAGTTCCGGTCATCGACCTTTCAAATGTAATCCGAAATACTCATTATCTGATGCATGAGTACTTTAATGTTACTGCATTTGCAAGCAGTATTAGAACAACGAACGCTATCGTGTAGCCAGACGAAGGGTCTTTTATCTCCTCATTTTCAGCGGATAAATCACAGAGTCAGATTGAGTGTTTGTGATTGTGATTGACCTCGTATGCCTACTCCAGAATTTATTGTTCCTGTTTGACAGGCAGATGTACGACCGCCAAACGGGTTAGGGGTATGGTCTAAAATCTTGATACATGCTGTGAACTGATCTCCAGGCTTTACTGACCCATTTGGAAAGTCAAATGGGACCTGTATAATTAGATCAGCTTCTGAGTGTTGTGCATCAAGTAATGCGATGGGGTTTATATTCTTCGTTTCGGTCATGCCTTTTACGGTAATCCATATTTCAGCCATGCGATCGGAATAGTCTAAGCCATCAATTCTAAAATTTATTTGATAAGTGTTAGTTGCTGGTGATGATGGTAACGTTACTGGGGGTCTCACAGGACTCTGTGCATAAACTGAATGCTGAATAATACCGTTCAGCAAGATTGTTGATATTAATATAATGATAGAAGTCAGAACCAAAAATAGATGGCAAGACACCCTAATTTCGAATTTAGGCATATTGAATAAACATGCTTTCAGCTATAATATTACTTTTGTTAACAATATTACACTAATAATTTTATCAGCAATCATGCAGTCGTTTTGTTCTTAGCCTAATGAATTTTTGTAGGTCTAGAACTTTTGTACTGCTTAAATCTCAACCTTATGCTTATGTCATGTCGTGACAGTATATCTTTAAGGAATTGAGAGCAACCGTATTACTAGATACTCCACTTAAGTGGACCACGATATGTTCTGTGGTCCATTATCATATTTTTTGCTGATGCGAGATTTATATTATGAATTTAAGTCTGAACTCCTGTGTTTGAGGAAAGTAGAGATATGTCCTTGTAACGTAGAATGTATGTTCAAGTACAATTGTCACTTATACAAGAATAAGGTTAGATGTGATACACTAACTAAATAATAATACTTAAAACAAATTATATTGACAAGTAGTACAAATAATAGTTTGGCGTAAATAGGTAGTTTTCATTGAACGTTTAACTTGGAAGCAAAAAGAGGTATTTTCAAAATAAAGAGAATGCTAGCTGTCTGTACATTGACGATGCTTTTATTATCAGTTTTGTCAGTCGTAACCCAAAATCTATCAGTTTCAACTGTGTATGCTGATGACAATGGAAATAATAACAAAGTAAAGAACAAGTCATTAATCAGTGATATATCAGACAAGATA
>JBEVTH010000038.1:0-15874 GCA_041156085.1 Candidatus Nitrososphaera maunauluensis | reverse complement strand
ATCATATTAGATAAAGGCATTAAATAGAGTTTTTGATTCTTCCCACCATGAGCTCAATGTCTTTGTTTGTTACCAGTGGATGGACAGGTAATGATAGAACATGTTCACTAGCCCACTCTGTTTTATCAAGGTTGTTATTATTTTTATCTGCTGATACTTTCCTATCATAATAGGGGGTCTTGTGAACTGGAGGCTTGTAGTATATAGCAACACCAATCTTGTCGTTTATCATCTTCTCTTTGATTTTGTCTCTTATATTGCTCTTTTCAAAGGCAATAGTATAGAGATACCAATTGAATGTTTTTTCCTGTGTTTCTTGTGGTATTTTAATTTTAATTTTACTTTTATCAATTATAGGAAAGAGCATTTTTGTCAATAATTCTGCATTTTGTCTCCTTAAATCTAGCATTTTTTGAAGTTTACTCATTTGAGCCTTAGCAATAGCGGCGCTTAGTTCTGGTAATCTGAAGTTAAGGCCGAAAACTCGTGTATCATAACCTTCAACCATTCCATGGTTTCTAATCATCTTTAGCTTATCTGCAAGGTTATCATTATCTGTTGCAATTGCACCACCTTCACCACAGGTCAATACTTTGCTTGCATATAAGCTAAAGCAACCCATCACGCCCATGGTTCCGGTCTGTTTCTTCTTGTATACCGAACCAAGCGACTGACATGCGTCCTCAATCAGGGCTAGCGAATGGGTATTACAAAGCTCAATAATTTCATCCATATCTGAAGGATGACCATAAAGATGAACAGGTATGACAGCTTTGGACTTTTTTGTGATTTTTGCTTTTAACCTAGAGACATCGATAGTGAAATCATCCTTATTAATATCTACAAAGACAGGTTTCGCACCGGCTGCGACTATAGAGTTTGCAGTAGCAACGAATGTAAATGACGGTAATAAAACCTCATCACCCTGTTTAATATCTGCAGAAAGTAATGCTGCATAGAGCGATGTAGTCCCGGAATTAACGGCTATCACATGTTTTACTTTCAGATAATCTCTTAATAGAGATTCAAAATCTCTTACTCTCTTTCCGCCATCCTTGGCAGATGAAGTCAGAGCATTTTCTTGTAAAACATTCATTACTTCTCGTTTCTCTTCTTCACCAATCCAAGGCTTATTAATTGGAATCGCAGCTGTTATATTTATTGAAGACATATATTATCAGCAAACACCATTAAACAGCATTGTCATATTTCACCATCCTATAATTGTTCGTATAATGATAGATGATATTTCTATACGTGACATGACTATAAATTTCCATAAATTTTACATTTTTATTACATTTTTAACTAATCTTCTCATTCACGGTTATTACTCAGCTGCTCTAACAGATATCGTATGTGTGATGGTATTTGAAATATAAATATACTTAATGCAATTATGAATAGAGCATAATTAGGCCTTCACATACAAAGCAATTAACATATAATAGTAGGACAGGCGCACTGAAATAAGAGCAGATGTGGCAGAGTGGTCTTCTCTTGTTAACGACAATAGAACACAATAATGCGTCGGCCTTGAGTCCAAGCGCTGAAAGCAAGCCGATTCGCCCTCGGGCGATCAGGAGTTCAAATCTCCTCATCTGCGTCATCATTATTGCTTTTAGAATATCCTTCTAGCGGACTCTCTATACCTTCTCCCCCTTACCTTTTGACTGTGTTCAGACTTAATTCTTCTATCTAACCTGGCTACTAGTTCTTTACAGGCACTTAAATGGTCATAACCTACGGCCTTCGCATCAATTACACCTTTGTTAGTAACCACTCTAGCTCTGATGGAATATTTACGGGTTTTATGTTTGTCAACATATACTATGACAAGCTGAACATTCTCTATCTTTCCTTGAATTTTCTTCAAGAATCTAGATATTTGCTCTTCAATTTCTTGACGTTCTCCCTCATTATCAAAGTGGGCAATATGAATTGTTGGCTCAGATCGTCTCGGTAGTGTTAATTCTAATGCATCTTTGGGTGTGACTATGCCAATTGGCCTTCCATCCCCAGCAACAATAATTTCTCTATTCACCTTAAACTTTTCTATTATGCTATTTAGTTTTGTTCCTCTCTCTACGGATATTGCTCTTCTCATGACATCCTTGACTTTAACATCTCTGATAGTAGTCATAGTACCCACTCCTGGAGATTTGCTAGCTCTCTCTCTCGGGGTAGCAATTACTTTAACAATATCTACAGCATTAATAGTACCTATAAGAACACCATTTGAATTAATTACCGGAAGTCGTGAAATATTGTATCTTCGCATCTTTGACAAAGTAATGCTTAATGTAGTATCTTCCTCAATTACAATAGCTCCAGACATAACTTCATCTACTATAGCATGACCGAAATCTGATGTTAATAGTACATCTTTTTCACTTATTATACCAATTAATTCTCCATTTTCCACTACGGGTAGTGCATGATTTCCAGTTGTCACAATTAGCTGAGCACATTTTTCAACATTATCAGTAGGACTAAGAATTGGTGTCTTCGAAAGAAAGTTTTTTAATTTTGAGGCCGGCATAGCATTTATACCAAGAAATTCCTTAGCATATACCATGCCTAGATATTTTCGGTCCTCGTCAACTATGGGTATCTGGTTTATGTTTTTTTCATGCATCATACTTAATGCTTTTGCAACTGTCTCTTCAGAATTAAGTGTAATGACTTTATCTACCATAATCTCAGAAGCATTCATAATTGGTATATAGCAAAGATCTATATGGTTACATTAAAAACCTTCCTATATTCATTGACAACTAAAAAACGATGAATTAATTCGTTCTTGATTACTATAATTGCTATGGTGTTAATTGCTGCTGGTCCAGTAACATGTTTAGAAAATGGATGAGAATTGTGATTAACTAATGTAGTATAACTTGTTGAAAACATTCGTGTCGAACAAATATGAAATTAAAGTGAACCGCAAAACAATGCAGCATATATAGTAAGTAGTTTTCATGTATGTTTCAAATACCATCACATATACGATATCGCTAACAATTACTGTTGTATAAATATAAGAAGAGCAAGCAAGGTTTTAAATCCCAATGTTAACCTGAAATAATGGTGGATTATTTTGATATCAGAAAAAAATTTCACGAAATGGATCAACATGAGCGTCTACGCTACCTAAAAAAAATAACTGCACTGTCCAAGGGGGATATTGCTGTAATACAAGATCCATTAGCTGCATTCCACTTTGATGACGCCAATAGGATGATAGAGAACGCAATAGGAATGCTGATGCTCCCTCTTGGAATAGCAACAGACTTCATGGTCAATAATAGAGATTACGTTATCCCAATGGCCACAGAAGAACCGTCGGTCATTGCAGCAGCAAGTAAAGCAGCCAAAATTGCAAAAAGAAGCGGAGGTTTTACTGCAGAGGCAGATAAATCATTGATGTTAGGTCAAGTGCAGTTAATTTCATTACCTATTTCTAAAGAGACAGCAAAACAGAAGATTTTGATTAATAAAAATGAGTTACTCCGTATAGCAAATTCTAAAAGCAGATCCATTATAGCAAAAGATTTGGAGGTTAGGGAATTATACGACAAAAGTCAAAACAAGATGGGAGAAATGTTGATTGTGGAATTAATTATTGACACTCAAAATGCAATGGGTGCTAACGTAATAAATACCATGTGTGAAACAATTGCTCCGAAAGTTGAGGAGTTAACAGGAGGCAGAGTCATTCTAAGGATACTTTCAAATTATGCAATCAGACGACTTGCAAGATGCAAAGCAATTTTTGCTAAAAACGACTTAGGAGGAGAGCATGTTGTGGAACATATTTTATATGCATATGCCTTTGCATATTCTGACACCTATCGTGCTGTAACTCATAATAAAGGTATAATGAACGGTATTGACGCAGTTGCGTTGGCTACAGGACAAGACTTTCGTGCAATTGAAGCAGGAGCACATGCATATGCTGCAAGAGATGGGACATATAGATCATTGACAAAGTGGTATAAAACTAAAGAAGGTGATTTAGCAGGGGAAATAGAAATACCAATGGCTGTTGGAATTGTGGGCGGAGTAGTGTCAGTTCATCCCATATCTAAGATCGCATTAAAAATTTTAGGTGTCAAAACTTCTCAAGAGCTTGCAATGGTATTAGCTGCGACTGGTCTTGCTCAGAATTTGGCTGCAATTAGAGCATTAGCTTCAGAAGGCATACAAAAAGGCCATATGAAACTACATGCAAGAAACGTTGCGGTCATGGCTGGAGCCAAGGATGATCTAATTGATATCGTCGCTAAGCGTATTAGTGATGAAAATAATGTGAATATAAATCGTGCAAAGGATATTTTGGCATTGCTAAGTACAAAGAATGATAAGCAAAAATTATGCTAAGTTGTTCTTGTCATATTTAAAATATTTTGCTTTTACATTTTACAATATCTGCATTCGCAGTTGTTCGAAATATACGTGGTTTATCTATAAACACTCCAACAACCCACCAACAACTATCAACTGAAACTGAAATTGGTGGTTGTTTACGTGATGGTTCTATATCTCCCATAGAGCGGGTTTTTACAAATCGAATATAAACCTCAGTACCTGTTTTGTTTTGCTTGTTTTATTATCTCTGCTAATTCTTGTAGTTTATTATAATATTCGTTATTTTGATACCAATTATTAAATTTCTCAGATTGGTTTCTATCTAATATAGATAGCATGTACCTCATATCAACCTGTTTCTCTATTACGTCAATAGCAATATTCTTCAATTCTTCAAGAATAGCCAATTAATCTTGAATACAAAAGTTATGAAGTTAGCTTTATTCGTTCGTCCGACGCTTGATACAACTAATTCAAATGTTGTTATCTGACGTTAATGCGACTGAATCCTAGATAGATAATAACTGTCAGGATTGCATTCTCAACAATAATAGAACATATTAACTTTACACCCAAAACACGCTTCAATATATGAACAAGACATATTAATTATAGGCTAAAACCAGAGTTTGTTTTTCAACATCTAGCATCAAATTAAACAATTGTATTTTGCATATGATGAAGTATTAACTCCTGATATTCTAGTAAGGAATTATAATTTACACTGAGATTTTTATGGCAATTTTGAAAATGCTTATGGAATCGAGGTTGCTTCCCTAAGCGTTATAGTGACGGATCTTCATCTCCTACCACACATATTAGAATGGCATGCCAATTGGAATAAAATTTGTTCATTAACATAATTGGTATCCTCTTACTTTGTAATTCCCAATCACAATGCCATTTTTGATTTTTCCAAATAGGACTTATGATTGTTCTATGCAACTCAATTATAGAGACGTTTCCTATAAATATATATCCAATAATAGATTTGCTCAAGTATCTATCATGCATACGGTAAAATTTGCAGTTCCAAAAGGGAGCATTGAAGAAGCCACATTCAAAATTCTTGAACAGGCGTGGCAAAGCATTAGTGGCAAGGGACGTACGTATAGGATAAGACTGAGCGATCCTGAAATAGAGGTCAAAATCTTAAGACCTCAAGAAATTCCAACTTACGTACAGGAAGGATTCTATGATGTAGGAATCACAGGCAAGGACTGGATTATAGAGGCTAAAGCTGACGTCAAAATATTGCTGGACTTAGAATATGGAAGAGTAAAACAAGTAATAGCGATTCCAGAAAGTTTTGAAGCCAAAGACCTGACAGGTTTGATTATAGACTTTGCAAAGAAAAATAAACCTCTTAGGTTATCTTCAGAATATCTCACCACTACAGCATCTCACATCAAATCAAACTATGCTTACAAGGAGTACTTTGGAGATACTAATCCCATGATCATTACGCCGTGGTTAAGAGTTGGAGAAAACAAAAATGTTCAGATATTCCTTTCCTTTGGAGCTACTGAGGCAAAGCCACCAGAAGATGTAGATGCAATTTTTGACATTACTGAAACCGGTACAACTCTAGTACAAAATAACCTGAAAATAATTGATACAATTATGGAGTCTACTGCAGTTTTTGTTGCAAATAAAAACGCTCTCAAAGATCCAAAAAAGAAAGAGAAAATTGCAGATATGTTTGCATTATTAAAGGGCGTAGTTGAGGGACGAAAAAAGCTTCATATTTTTGTCAATGTAGAAGAAAGAAATCTTGATAATTTGCTGAAAAATATGCCCGCATTGAAAAGACCTACTATTAGCCCATTAAGTGAGAAAGGATGGTACGGAGTCAATACAATTATTGACAAAAATGAATTTATCAAAATAGTTCCAATGATGAGGAAGATGGCACAGGGTCTGGTTGTAATGGAGACAAGGCAGATTTTACCGCTAGATGAGATAAATATAGATGAGTATTCTTGATGAAGACAATAGTTGTTCTTGACGCAAAATCCGATGCTGCGAAATTACGCAATTCCATTAGCGAGATTTCCGACGATTTGATTCAAAAAACAAAATTGATAATGGACGACGTAGCGAAATATACTGATTCGGCGCTTATTGATTATACAGAAAAATTTGATGGTGTACGATTAAATTCATTAAAGGTTACAAGAGAAGAGATCACCGAAGCGTACACTAACGTTACCAAAGAGCAGATTCACTCTATCAAGATAATGAAGGATCGATTAATCGCGGGTGAGAAGGTTCTATTGAAACGCCTTCACGGAATTGTAATTTCATCACATGGAGTTAGAGTACAGCGTGTAGTTCAGCCAGTTTCTAGTGTTGGATGCTACATTCCTGGTGGAAAAGCAAGATACCCCAGTAGCATGATAATGTGTGCAATCCCTGCAAAAGTTGCTGGCGTAAAGAGAATAGTAGCAATATCGCCTCCGCTGAGAGATGGAACAATCGATCCCCTAACTCTTGTTTCAGCAGATATTTGTGGTGTCGATGAAGTCTATAAGGTAGGCGGTGCTCATGGAATTATGGCATTAGCTTTTGGAACTCCAACTATTAGCAAAGTTAGCAAGATTGTAGGTCCAGGAGGAATATTTGTTACCATTGCCAAAATTCTTGCTTCTCGTAGGGTTTCGACAGATATGATTGCTGGTCCTACCGAATTACTAATATATGCAGATTCCAAGGCTGATCCAAAACTAATTGCTTTTGATTTAATTTCACAAGCTGAACATAGTTACGATACATTATGTGGCCTAGTAACAACAAGTAAAGAATTTGCAGCAAAGGTAACAAACAAAATTCAATATCTTCTTGGGAAGAACATTATCAAACGTGCTGACATAGTCAAGAGAAGTTTAGATGAAAATGGATTCATAGCAATATGCAAAAATGATTCTAATGCAATAGAATTTGTAAACGAAGTAGCCCCGGAACACTTAGAAATAGTTGCTCAGAATGCAAGAACCATTTCAAAGAAGATAACATCGGCTGGCCTAGTGCTAATTGGAAAATATACACCATCTTCAGCCAGTGATTATTGTTTGGGTTCTAACCATGTTCTCCCAACATCAGGGTTTAGCAAATCAAGGGCGTCACTCTCAGTTCTTGACTTTGTAAAGATTGTTAATATTGTACAAGCAACGAAATTAGGTTTGGAGGAAGTGGAACCTATTGTTAAACAAATTGCAACGGCTGAAGGATTGATGAATCACTATGAAGCCATAAGGGAAAGATTCAAAAGATGAAAAATTGGTTGTCTGAGAAATTAGATAAAATTTCTAAATTTGATAGTTATAATAGACCTAACAAAAATATAGGATCACTCAAATTAGACGCGAATGAAAACTTTGCACTAAAGAAAAAATTCATTTTAGATATTGCATTACAGGCAGCAAAAGGTACGGATCTGAGAGAATATCCATTAGATCAATTCCAAGAGATTTACAGACAGCTTGCAAAATATACAGGTATCAATAAAAAATATCTTGCAGTGGGAAACGGGTCAGATCAAATAATTGAATTAATTCTTTCAATTATTAGTAAGGGACAGCGCGTCACTATTTTCACTCCGACATTTTCTTATTTTATAAACCGTTGCAAGTTGCATGAATTGACAGTATATAGAGTCCCTCTAAGCAGAGAAAATAACACTCTGCATAAAATTGAATTTCTAGAAAGTGCCAAACTATCTGATATTGTATACATTTGTTCACCAAACAATCCAACCGGCAATCAATTTGACAAACAGATGATATTAGAAATTATAGATTCACTCGAAGACAAGCTAATTTTACTCGATGAGGCTTATGTAGAATTTGCAGATTATTCCTTATTACAATTTGCTCCAAAATATGATAATGTCATTATATTGCGCACTCTTTCCAAAGCATTTGGATTAGCAGGAGCTAGAGTAGGCTACCTTGTAGCAAATGAGAGGTTTGCACAAGTATTTAGATCGAGCATTCAATCTCCCTATCCTCTCAATAGTCTATCATTAACAATAGCAAGCATAGTATTATCCCAATACAATTATGTCAACAAAACAATCAAAATGATTAAGGAGGAAAGAACAAGAGTATTCTATCAGCTTGCTAGGCTCCAAGGAATCAAGCCTTTCAAATCTAATGCCAACTTCATTTTCTTTGAATCTTTTAATAAATATGAAGCAATTTTAAAATCATTGAAAAAAGAAAGGTTAGTTGTTAAAGCATTTGGCAACGTCGAGGGTCGCAAAGGTTGCATTAGAGTCACAATTGGTACTAAAAATATGAATGACAAATTTCTCCAATCAATAGAAAAGGCAATTCCATAAACAAAATGTATAGATCAACAGGTAAGAGAAGTCCCATACATCGAAAATTCGAGTCAATCAATGTGGATTGTGCTCTTTTTGATATTGATGGCGTAATTGTGGATATAAGGAAGTCATACGATTTTGCTATTAAAAAAACAGTAAATTTTATTATTAAGCATATTACAAAAGTATCTAATCTTAATGGTTTAGTTACTCAAGAAATGATTCTAAAATTTAGGCGTACAGGAGGTTTTAATAACGATGTCGATACAAGTTACGCTATAATTCTTACAGCATTGGCTAATTCACATGAGAATGTCAATCAAGCAAGAAAATTTATTTATAACGTCGCTAGTAATGCCGACGAGAGTGGTATTATTTCAGTTGAAAGGTTCCTGTTTTTATCATCACCGTCATTTCGAAATGTTCAGAAACTTAAAGAACTTTTGGCTTATCCTGGTTCGGTTGGGCAGAGTATTGTGGCAACGTTCTTCGATGAAGTATTCTATGGACCAGAATTATTCAAGAAAAAACATAGACTTGAACCAAAATATTATTTTGGAATGCCACTAATTGAAAAAGACAAGCTTGTCGCTACAAGAACTGCGATAAATGCTCTCTCCAAGATATTCAATGGAAAAATTGCGATAGTTTCAGGTAGGAGTAAATTGGCCGCAAAATACTCCTTGAATGCCATATTCAATATTTTCAATCAACGTGCCTCTATATTTCTTGAAGATAAAAGTAGAAAATATTCTAAGCCTAACCCTTATGCAATAAAAAAAGCTATGACTACTATGAAGGCCAGATCTGCTATTTATGTTGGAGATTCATCAGAAGACTTATTAATGTCCAGAAAGGCAGAAAAGGAAACTGGAGTTAAAATCACATTTTTCGGCATCTATGGATGCAGTGCTAAACCTGCTGATACCATAAGACAATTCAAAAAGAATGGTGCAGATGCAATAATAGAAAATGTCAATCAATTACCAAACATATTAAATAAAGTATCGACAAAATTGTGAGTGTCTTGGCCGCATCGAATAATCTCCGAAGAACTGCAAAGATCGAAAGAATCACCAAAGAGACTTCGGTTAAAGTAGAAGTAAATATCGAGGGTTCTGGTAAGACAATTGTCAAGACAAATATTCCATTTATAGATCATCTTATTACAGCTATTGGTAAGCATAGTATGATAGATATTATCCTGACTGGCGAATCCAATGATGGTATTACACATCACCTCATAGAAGATGTATCAATCGTACTTTCACGGACTATAGACAAAGCACTGTACGACAGATCCCAAATTACTCGATTTGGATATGCAATAGTTCCAATGGATGAATCCCTGGCATATGTATCAATAGATCTTGTGAAACGTCAATTCTGCAACATACAATTAAAATTGACTAGAGATATTATTGAAGGAATTCCAAGAGAAGACCTTGAGCACTTTGTAAGATCAATTGCGCAAAATTTGAATGCTTGTACACACATGATCATTGAATATGGGGATAACGATCATCATAAAATTGAGTCTGCAATGAAGGCATTTGCAATTTCCCTTAGAATGGCCGCTAGCATCGATAGTAAAAGGAAAGAAGTGCCTAGCACAAAAGGAGCAATGTGATGATCAAGATAGCAATATTTGACTACGGAGCAGGAAACCTTTTCAGTTTGAAGGCAGCGTTGGAAAGAAATGGTGCATATGGTGTTTTCATTATCCATGATATGAAGGGTCTTGACAAATTTGATGGATTAATTCTTCCAGGAGTAGGCAATTTTGATCCTGCAATAAAATCTATTGAACCCAATAAGGAATTGTTGATAGAATATATTGATGTTTGTATGCCAATGCTAGGCATTTGTCTAGGCATGGAGATGTTATTTGATAAAAGTGAAGAGGGAACATCAGAAGGCCTTAAAGTTCTTAACGGGGATGTAGTGATGCTACCCAAGAAAAAGGTCAAAATTCCACACATTGGTTGGAATAATCTTGAAATATCCAAGAAAGAAACTAGATTGTTGGAAGGCATTAGAAACAGCTCTTGGGTATATTTTGTACATTCCTATTATGTGACTCCAAAAATTAAAAGCATCGTGGTTGCAAATGCAGAATATGGTATTGATATTCCAGCAGTAATTGAGAAAGATAACATCTTTGGCACTCAATTCCATCCTGAAAAATCAGGCATTACAGGTGCAGCTATAATTAAAAATTTTCTGAAAGTGTGTGCCAAGAAGAAATGAGAGTAATACCAGCGATAGACATTATGGATGGGGATGTTGTCAGACTTCTTAAAGGCAATCCTGAAAACAAGGTGACATACAGTAATAATCCTATTGAAACGGCCAAAAAATGGGAAATAGCAGGGGCTGATATGTTACATGTTGTTGACCTTGATGCAGCATTGTCCACTGATAAGAACAACATTGAAATTATTTCAAAGCTAATTAAAGCAGTGAATATACCTATTGAAGTAGCAGGTGGTATTAGATCAATCAATGCAATACAAGAGATGTTTAGTAAAAATGCGTCTAGAGTTGTAATCGGTACTATGGCTTACAAAGAACCTGAATCAATAAGACAAATTGCTAAGAAGAAGAGTGAGAAAATTGTAATATCAATTGATCAGAATGATGGCAAAGTTATGATAAATGGGTGGAGAGAGACTGCTGGTCAAAGAATCGATGAAGCAATAAAGCTGTTTTTATCAATGGGAATTAGGGAATTTTTGTTAACAAGTGTGGATAGAGATGGAACATTGACAGGACCCGACATCTTAATGTTATCTTATGCTAGTAGTAGCTTCCCTCGTGCAAGAATAATAGCTAGTGGTGGAATTTCTAGCATCGGAGATGTAATCAGAGTTAGGAGTATTGGATGCTCATCCGTCATTCTTGGAAAGTCACTTTATGATGGCAAAGTTAGTATAGAGAACGTAAAGATGATAGCATAAAATGCCATTAGCAAAGAGGATTATTCCATGTTTGGATGTTGACAATGGCCGCGTAGTTAAGGGCGTGCACTTTACATCGGTAAAAGATGCAGGGGATCCTGTCGGATTTGCTGAGAAATATAGTCAACAGGGTGCCGACGAACTCATTTTTCTTGATATTACTGCTTCTGAACAAGGAAGAGAAACTATGAAGAATGTTGTTCGAAATGTAGCAAGTGTGATCGATATTCCATTTACCGTAGGCGGTGGAATCAAAAGGCTAGAAGATGCAAGGGATATTCTTCTTAGTGGAGCAGATAAAGTATCGATAAATACAGCGGCTGTAAAAGACCCGCAATTAATTATTAAGCTAACATCAATTTTTGGCAGACAATGTATTGTAGTTGCGATAGATGCAAAAAGAAATTATTGTATTGGTGGAAAAAATTTTTTTAAAAGTGATGATGGAAAAAAGAAGTATTGGTTTGAAGTTCGAATTTTCGGTGGCAAGGAAGGAACAGGAATTGACGCAATAGAATGGGCTAAAAGAGTAGAATCTCTTGGAGCAGGAGAGATTCTTCTTACTAGCATTGACTCTGATGGAACTGAAAACGGATATGATATTAAATTAAATAAAACTATTTGTCGAACTTCTCGCATCCCCATTATTGCATCTGGAGGCTGTGGACGCCCAGAACATATGTTAGATGTTTTTAAAAATACAGAAGTTGATGCTGCCTTAGCAGCATCTATTTTTCATTACGAGAAGTCGAGTGTTAATAAAGTCAAAGAATATCTAAATAAAAATGGTATAAAGATCAGGATTTAATTTGTAGATTTAATAATAACCATTCTAGGTAGAGATATACTGCATATATCTCGTAGTCATGGACAGTCTATAATATCCACGATGCGATATCGAGCAAGCTACTATTATAACTTCATCGACTTTATCGTACAACAAATTGTAAAATTTAAACAAAACTTACTGCGTAACCATTTTCTTAAATCCCATTCAAGTATCCATCCTTTTGTAGTTTATCTGCATGAGCCGCAATATATCTCCAAATAATATCAGCTTTGTCAGACTGAAAATCCCATGGAGCAACCAATACTAGATCATTGTCTCTTATCCACATTCTTCGTTTAATCTTTCCACGAATACGACAAGTCCTTACCTTTCCATCTGTACACTTTACAATAATATTATCTCCTCCCACCAGCTTAACTACACGACCAAGTAGTTCACCGGTTTGTGGCATGACTAATTCTTTTAGTGCCGATTCACTTAGTACTTTTCTCTTGCCTAAATTTAAAACCTAATACAGTTTAATTTATACAAAGATAAAAATGTAAGGATTATAGGCTCTTAACTTACCGTTTTTCCCGCAATACTAATCCCGCAAACTTCAGCAGATGTCTTACAGTCTATCCTTCATGTGGTTGCATGTAACGTTATTACATGTAAATTTAATGTCTTTTTAGAATTGGAGTATCAGTTTTCTTTAATCCTCTCATTGTCTTCTCGCTATCTCTTACTTCGCCGTTAAACCTTTCCATTTTGTTGTTATTGTGGTCGCCTTGTAACAGGATACGTCGTAGGAGGATACGTGAAATATGTCTGGTTTTTGTATTGCTTAGTGTAAAGTACTCCTTTTTGAATGCGTCGTTAATGTTCTGAGCGCAGTCGCTTATTAGAGTATTAGATCTTCTACATATCAGTTACCTTCTCGGAATAATAGATGTATCAGCCAGCTTGATCAATCCAGAACCTTTGTTTCGTCGTCCATTAAAGCATAAAGATATTTCATGTTGCCTTTTATCTTAACAAATAATTCGTCTGTTCTCCATGTGTCATAAACATTGGGCTTAATTTTCTCCAAGGCATTAATCCAACATACTTTCTTATCCATGGAATATGGCTCATTTTACTTGATCATTAGACAAGTATTCCATAAATTGCTGGCTGCTAAACTAAAATTGCTGACATTATTATTATTATGCACCTTCATGGATATAGCCAAATGATTATCTGTTAATTTAAATACCAACATGAACATAAAAAACAAATTACCATTTACTATTAAAATTTGGAGGAAACAAAAGTACCAAAAGCAAATCATAAGTATATATCAGAAGATTCAATAGTTAACTTTAAATTCTTGAAATTCGCCTATGTATTTCTGATATTTTATATCAACGTCATCAACAATAGCCTTTGCTGGGCCAACATGACACCATTCAATGACCTCACCAACATCAATTTCATTTCCCTCTAAAATTAATTCAACCCGTCCATCTTTTAGATTACGTACCCAACCTGTTACCTTGTGCCTAGAAGCTACTATCCGCGCATTCTGCCTAAAATATACACCTTGCACCTTGCCACTGATGAAAAGATGCACTCTGATCCTTCTGTTATTTTTGTAAGGAGATTCCGAGGCAGAGGAAGACATACAAGCAAAACGCCTTCTAACTCAAACACCTAATTCTGATTGAAAATATTAAAAAGTTGCTAGGCGATGCCTCCACCTTCTTCAATAAAAAGTTGTTCATATGATGTTCCTTTTCTAACGAGTTTAAAATCTCCATTACTATTTTTCATCACAACAGGTGGTTTCGTTTGACAGTGAAAAGGCATATTGAAAACAATAGAGTATGCTCCTACATTATAGAAGGTCACGTATCTTCCTACATTTGCGTCATTAAGATTTGACACCTTAGAAAGTGGAAATAAATCATATGTATCACATAGTCGGCCGGCTAAATGTATATTCTTAGAGGTCATCAGACGTGTTGTCCTTTTCTTGCTGTTGTCAGGTAGTTGGACTACTTCTTGTGGATATTCTTGCTTCAATAGCGCTGCATCTAGTAATAAATGATAACCCCCATCAACTATCACAATTTTGTGTTCATTGTATTCCTTTGTATTTACTATTTTGCAAACTAAGATCGATGATTCTGCTACAAGAAAACGTCCACTTTCAATCATCAATTCAAATTTACCATGAGTCTCTGCAAGTTGGTTCAATCTACCAACATGATTTTCAGCCATTTGTACAGGAGTTGGCACAGGCTCATTGTAGAATACAGGGGTTCCCCCACCAATGTCAAGTGTATTGATTTGAAAGCTTGGATACTCTTTTTTCATCTTTGTTATAAATGCATCCATTTTGTCGAGTGCATGTGTATAACATGAAAATTCTGTAATCTGTGAGCCCAAATGAAAGTGGAAACCCTCGAATTTGAGTAGGTCGTTACCCATTAAATGCTTGACCATTTTAGTTGCGCTATCAATTGTTCCTCCATTGAATGGAACGCCAAATTTACCGTTTCTATATGATGCACGAACCTCTGCTTTAACTCCCACTTCAGGATTCACTCGAATCATTGTCTGAGGTTTAACCCCCACTTTGCTAGCTGCTCTAGCCAGATTTGTCATTCCATTAAAAGAGCTAATGACAACTCTTCTTACGCCGCTTTGTAATACTTCCACATATTCTTCTGGTTCCTCTGTAACACTTGTATAGATGATGTTTTCAGGATCTCCTTTGCATTGTTTTACAAAGTTAAGTTCACCAATGGACGTCAAATCGAACACTATTCCATCCTTTATGAAAGCACGTAAAATTGCTGGGCTGAAATTTGCCTTGATAGAGTATGCAATCTTTACAGATCCTATGAACTTCACATAAGCACTATATAGTTCCTTAACTTTTGAGTGCAGTGTATCTTCGTCAATCAAATAAAGAGGCGTGCCATATTGTGCAACCAATTTACTAATGTCACTTTGTTTTACAAAGCGATTTAACGCTGGTGTCGTTAGATTTGGGCTTTGCACCAGTTGAACCTGAGAATTCTCCACCAATTTCTTTTTGTTATTTTATGTGTAAAACATATAACTTAAAAACATTACCCTAAAATATTAAGGAGTAGTAAAAGAAAATTCCTTTCAAATTTAGTTCATTTTTCTATATACAGTTGATTAAAGAATATCATCATCTTTACCGACCATGGAAACAAACTTTTTCATACGATAAATTTGAATGACATATTACTGCAGTCAATATAGGTCATCTGATCTGTTATCATCATTATTAATGTGTTTTTAGATATTGTTACAGTAGTATAGATCCTATGCTATAACCTTCTAATAATCGCATTATGCCTGTTCTCGTAATTCTAACGATTAATTCTGATCAATACCATTTATCATGGATCAAGTTGATATTTCTAAAAT
>JBEVTH010000037.1:0-15912 GCA_041156085.1 Candidatus Nitrososphaera maunauluensis | reverse complement strand
ATTATCCGAGAGGAAAAAATAGAGGCGGTTGTGTGGTTCATGATCTATCTTTCTTGATCTCACTCTCTGTTTGTTCTTAATTTGCATTTACAGTGTTTTTTAACATAAAAGAAATAGTAATGGTATTGCAGGAGAATCAGACTGGAACTTCAGTAAAATCTGCTTATTGGTTTATCTAATAAATGCGCGTTATAGTACAGTATTTGTTAGTATTTTATTTACTATTTTGGACACTTTTATAATAATAAGCTACAATTGAATAGAAGAAGAATGAAACGACTAGGTAAACTTAATGGTAACCTGTCGTAACGACTAGTTAAACTGGGTTCTGTCCTGAATCCGTGTATTGTTATTGATATATTGTTGGCAGAACTATGATGGAAATCTGAAGGTGGACTTTTCCAGCTCCAAGACTGGGATGTACAGCGATTGAGTATCAGTACCAACTTTATCAACAAATTCAAATTCCCCTGTTAATGTTTTAAGATCTATGAATTTCTTGCTTGGCTTTTCACTCTGGGCGATATAATGC
The DNA here is from genome assembly GCA_041156085.1 of Candidatus Nitrososphaera maunauluensis. Lineage (GTDB taxonomy): Archaea > Thermoproteota > Nitrososphaeria > Nitrososphaerales > Nitrososphaeraceae > Nitrososphaera_A > Nitrososphaera_A maunauluensis. Next base: position 15,380 of record JBEVTH010000037.1, on the reverse strand, counting down.
GCTATAACACCACTACCGACTGATCCAGTTTGAATAAAGAATATTTGCTGATTATTGTAGTTGATATGATAAAGCATAGGAATTAAGCCAAGAGCTGATCGTGAAGAAAAGAGAATGACTTTGAGCATATCTTCCAATGTTTTGTATTTTAGATATATTGTAAATGATTCTTCTGGTTGTGACATTATGAGTAGAAGAATTGTTATCTATCTGGTATATTATAGACCTTTGTTTGTATCATTGCTATCTTAAAGTAGCGTTCATTAACAATATTCCAACCTTAATGCTTCAGAACACCATTGGAACATTGGTGTTGGTGATTTAGGCCTAAAAGGATAGTAATGTCTTGGATGTGTAACAGTTCACCATTATTAAAAAATATGAACCTGACTTACTGCTTTCAATTACTTTGAAAGGGGATTCAATGGCCTTGCATATAATTACGTCAACATATCTTGACTATATTTAAGTAAAAACTTATACTGTATATGCTTCTATCCCCAACGAGCCCTTTCATTTTCACGATCTTCTTTGGTGGATTTTTTCCATTCTTTGTAGTGCTCTCTACATAAATACACTCTTTTGTCTGATGAATTAACCACCAACTCTCCTGCCATGCTTGCCTTATTTCCACTCATTGAACGTTCAGCTGTTTTGTCACAACCTTGGACACTACAATTTACGCCTTTATCGACTCGACCCATTTTTTACTTAAAAAACACTATTGAGATATAAAAAGCTGATGAAGTTATATTTAGAAAGTCATAGTGTAAATTTGCATACGAATCCATTTTGGATTCTATATTGTATATCTGTTCTCTTTTATGCCAAATTTTTTGATACGTTATACATATACCATGAGGCTAATTTTTTCATCTATGGTATATACATATACCATCAGCCTACTTACTGTATCATCGCCACCTATCTGGCGCTGAATCGTCAATGACTTGTCTGGTGATGTCAACGTGTTACAAAGAAAAGGTACAGATCTGTTTTGGTGTATAAGTGATTCATACTAGATCAACTGTTTGTACCTGAGTTAAAAAAGACTTAAAAATAATGATACCAAAAAGAATTCTTGGTCCATAAAATATCAAGACTTAAAAAAATAATCGTTAAGAATGTCAATCACTATAAATCTGTCTTCTTACTAACTATACCTTTAATATTATCTACATTTACACATCTTTGGAGTCCCATCGGATTTCCTGATGTGTTCTACGATGAAGGAGTATACATGCGAAGGGCCATGCATGTATTGGATGGTTTTGGCCCTCAAGAATTATTTGAAGGTGTAAATCCATATTATGATCATCCTTATTTTGGACAGCTCTTTTTGGCAGGTGTATTTGAGGTAATTGGTTTTCCAAACGTTTTACTTAATTTTTCTCTTTCTTCTGATAGTAATGTGTTACATTCAATTCAAATGCTTTATCTTGTTCCCAGAGAATTGATGGGAGTATTTGCTGTGGTTGATACTTTCCTCATATATAAAATATCAGAACGTCGGTATAACAGAAATATTGCGTTTATTGCGTCTATTTTATTTGCAGTAATGCCAATAACGTGGCTTACTAGAATGGTGTTATTAGATTCCATACTCCTACCCTTTCTTCTATCCTCTATATTATTTGCAGTTTATTGTTTTTGTTATACGAAAAATTCCTCTTCAAATGGAGACGACACTAATCATAATATTAGCAATAAGAAAAAAAACATTCCATCAATCTTACTTTCAGGTATTTTTTTGGGATTAGCTATATTTACAAAAATCCCAGCATTTACAATGATTCTACTTGTTGGATATCTTGTTTATACAAATGCTAACAACCATAAAAAGGAAAAGTTTTACATTCTACAGTTTAGTAATAATAGAAATCTCAAGACTTTGGGAATATGGTTCATTCCTGTAACTTTGATACCACTAATTTGGACAGCATACAGTATATCGCTTGGTCAGTTTAATTATTGGCTGGGCGGTGTAATACATCAGGGAACAGAGAGACATATATATGATAAGACATTATTAGATGCAACAAACATCTTCTTCCAAACCGATCCAGTTTTATTTGTGCTAGGTATGGTTGGATTTATTTATGCAGCTATAAAAAGAGATTTCTTTCTGTTACTATGGATTATCCCATATACCTTTTTCCTTCAATTTATAGGATATGTCCAATATTTTTATTGGATTCCGGTATTACCTGCATTTTCTATTGCAGCGGCTAAACTGATTTTAGATCTATCGAACAAAATCAATAAGAAAAAGGTTCAGAAAATACTACCATTTATTATAATTTCAGCAATAGGGCTTTTTGGATTAGTAAGCACCACTATGCTTATAACAACAGACATTACTACCCAATTTCAATCAGCAGCATTTGTTGCAAAGTACCTTGGAGACAGTAGCAATGGAAATAAAGATACAACTATAATTTCAAGTCCCATTTATTCTTGGATATTTAACTATATATATAAAAAGACTGCCTATGGATTTTCAGACTTTAAGGATGCCCTCTTCCTGCCAATCAAAACTAAAAAAATTCTTTTGATATCAGACCCGCATTTCATATCAGATATGAGATCAAGTAAACAGCTACAAACAATTTATAATAATACAACCAGCATCGCTAAATTTAAAGGAGGTGTGATTAGTTTCAATAACTACAAATATCCCTATACAAGCAGGAATGTAAATTCTGAGGGAAGTGAAGTTGAAATAAGAATCAACTAGTAAGCCCAGCAGGAAAAATTTCGGAAAAGTGGATTCTATACTCTAGAAAAAGTTTGCATTCAAACAAATAATACACAACAACAGAATAGATAATTGACTTCTTCCTTGAATGTTTGTAAGCATTGTGGTTATAATAAGTCCAATATAGGCACAGGTTATGGTGCTGTAATATCTCCATTTTGTTTACCAGAACCTAATAATTGCAGCTGTGAGAACAACCAAGAGGGTTGTGTACATTAAACAAATGGAACTCATGAGTCCGAGATCCAATTCCGTAAAACTATTGATGAAGAAAGTCTAAAAGCGTATTGATAGAGATGAAGCAGTAGTTAATGAATCCCCAAACAGACCAAAATGGAGCATACATCAAACGGTTGCTTACAGATCTTCACGAATCATATCTTAAAGATAATAAATATGATGAAGGCGACCTGCTATATTATAGAATTAATTATAAGGTCATGGATATATTTCAAATTACAAAAGAAGAAGCGGAGAAACTTCATACAGCTTATCATGAAAACAACCCTCGTAGAATATCTGAAGGTTACTGCCACAATTGTAAGAACGTTGTTAAGATGGTACCAATAATCTATGGGGTTGCAGAAAAGGATAAAGAAAATTTAAGAATAGCAGAAAATGAAGGACGATTGATTATAGGAAGCTTAAAGGACATTAAGGAAGGAGTTCAACTACCTATGTTTGGCTGCAAAACATGTAAAATTGGCCTTCCGAGATACGGAACAATACTGTAGATCATTGGATATGTAACTTAATTTAATGGATAGATGGATTCATTTCAAATGAATCTAAAAATATGTGTTAAGACATTTATCATCTAACTTTATACTCTAATGAAGACCTATGAAAAAGGCTACAGTTAAGACGGCACCGACAACTACCATATCGATTTAAAAGAGAAGATTCTAACAAATGGAGGAAAAGGTAATCTGGATTGATTCAAGTCGTGATGATGAATCAGAAGGAGAAAACGTCAATAAATAGCAGCTGATAAGATACACGATATAGGAGTAGGAAGAATTTCTTTCTCCTTCGTTTCTTCTCAAAGTACTATAAACCAATACTTTACACAGGCTTTTATTATTGTTAAATGATAATCTATAATGTGAAGTTACTATTACTATTTAGCAACTAACATAAATGCAGGCGATATATAATTTTATTAAATGGCTGCCAAAGCCAAAAGTAGCAAGTCAAAGAAAAAAGCAAAACCAAGTAAAAGCAGTTAAAGCAAAAAATAATACATCAAAAGTAGTTATGGAAAAAAGACATAATAGCTTTTGACCAATATTTCTTTTTAACACATTTTGCTTAACTTGTGTATACATTGATAGATCACAACTCCAAAATTGTTTGTGTCTGTCCGATTAAATTTACGATTTGTCTATAGAAGTAATCAGGCTTTTACTATTGTAATCTTATATTGTGATCAGCTTTCATAGTATCGCGTGCCTTTTCTGGGTCACAGCACACTAGTAATCACCAGTAAAAAATATCTGATTTAAAAAATCATCAATAGTATAGCATCCATTCAAAACTTAGTTACATTTACGTTGCGATATGTGAACAAGAAATAATTTAGCCCCATACTTTCTCTTTAAAAGTCCACTTTTTATTAAGCAGAAAGTTGCTTCCTGACGCAATTGCTACTGCTATAATCAATGATAAACTATATTGGAGTCCAGATTCGACAAACAGGTATAGTACGGCTAGTTGTATAGCAGCACCCACTGAGCTGATGGCTGCGAACATTCCATACTGTTTGAGAGTATGGCCAGCAGAGAAATTTCTGTCTTCAAAAGTCCAAGCTTTATTTATAAAAAAGTTTGAAGTTATTGAGAAGATTATCCCAATTAGCGTAGATTGCAGATACCAAAAGTTAGATACGACACCCTTTGATAATAGCATTGATATCACATAGTTTAGTATTAACCCGCTAGCACCTACTGTATAAAACCTCCCAGCCTTTGATAAGAACAATACAGACTTGCGTTTTTCTTGTTGTTGTTTGGTTTGATAGACCTGTTTTTTTGAGATAGCTGATGACTTCTGTCCGTATCTATAAAGATGCCATACAGCTTTAGCATAATCAAGCATTACATTGGCATCCATCTTGCTTTCGCCAGATTTTCTATTAGTAAATGTATATGGAATCTCCTTCACTCTTATACGATCGTTGGATTTGACCAGCAGTTCTAGCAGCAGTTTATAGCCTGTCGTATTGATAGTTATATTTTTAATAATATGACGTGGAAATAAAAAGAATCCAGACAACGGATCTTTAACGTTGGATAATTTTAAACCAATTCTTGCAATCTTTGCTGCACCACTACTTATTACGCGTCGTTTAAAAGGCCAACCCACTATAGACCCTCCGTTAGTATATCTAGAGGCAACAACTATAGAATTGGGATCTTGTAAAGACTCATTAACTAAATGGGGTATGATTTGTGGAGGATGAGAAAAATCCGCATCCATGATCAAGATATTTTGACCTGTAGAAGATTCTATCCCTTGCAAAATAGCAGAGATTAATCCTCTCTTATTTGGTCTATGAACAATTTTAACTATATAGTTTTTTTCTTTATCGTTAATTTTAAGATTATCATAAGCATCATCATTTCCTTTTATGTCATTTTGTTGAACGGATGTATTAGTTCTTTTTGCCCTAATCGTATCCTGAATATATCCTTCCACAATCCTACCAGTTCCATCCGGCGAGTTATCATCGACTACTATTATCTCGGTAAATATAGTGGATTGCAGATTATCCTTTATTGCTTCTATCAAATTCAAAATATTTCCTGATTCATTGTAGGTAGGAACTATAATAGATATAGTTATTGCTTCATTATTAGAAGTTAATGACGTAGCTTGATTATATTGCAACCCGTTCTGCCGTTAAAAAAATAGTGCAATTATGTTATATTAACATTCTTACTATTATTTTAGAAATATCTACTAATTATAACTTCTACATTGCTAAAAAAAAGTTGTACATAATAATGATACGATGACTATTATATCTATAGCATAAGACGCGTACAGGATACATATGTATGTATGTATGTATCTAAAATAATTGCTCAGACAGAGGAAGAAGCAGGAGAAAAGAAGCCACCATCAACTAATGAAATCAGATCCGAAATTTTTTCAAATTGACCTATCTGTTGCAATGAGTGTGCATCACTGCCCAAGTGAAATTTCACTCCTCTCCCATTAAAAGTCGCTATCCAATCTCGAGGTGGTCTACTGTATTTTGCATTGATCTCAACTATCTTTCTGTTTTTCACTATTAGAGAAGCTAGCGCATCAACCTCACTATTTTCGAGAGTAAACGTTGGCTCTGGTGCTATGTGACCTATTACATTTACATATGGATTTTCAATTGCTTTTTTTAGTGCATTAATCCAAATTTTTTTGTCGGCATATATATTATGAAAACTGGCTATCAGAAAGTAGTTTTTACTATATTCTTCAGGACAATTAATAGATCCGTCTGCAAGGATCTTTGCTTCAAATCCGGAAATGACCTTTAAATTGGAATTATTGCCATATTGGTAGTTTTTTACTTGTGATTCTATTTCTTTTAAATATTTTGGAATCCAATCAGACGTTTTTCTAACGTGCTCAGTAAAAGCCAAAGTTTCCAAGTCTATTTCTTTTGCACGTCTTAACACATTTTGAATTGTAAGATCAGGCATAGAATGGTCGTTGTAATTGCAGTGAACATGATAATCTTCTTTAATATTCAATTAGGACACAATTATGAGTTTTATTATTATAAACTTTTTTTGGTTAACGAATGTTTATATGTGATATGATCTTAATGGCAGCAAGCACTGGTCATGTCCTTTGCGTAAAACCAAGTTATCATCATCATCTCTATCTCAATCTTCCACTTCCTCTGCTCATCGTTGGTCAGCATCAGCAGCTACCAATAAAGCTGCCAATGCTGTTCTAATTCCTGGCGCCTCAGGTCCCGCAGGAATAAACACTATAAAATCTTTGAAGATGGTAAGCTTTGGCGGAAAAATCGTTGCTACTGATTCCAGCCCTTTATCTGCAGGCTTCTTTATGGCTGATCGTAGTGAAGTTATCCCTGAAGCTAACCATCACTCATTTGTAGATAGGCTTTTTGAAATTGTGAAGAAATTTAATGTTAAAGTTTTGATGCCAACATCCGGTTTTGATATTTATCCATATAGTGAAAATCGTGACAAGCTTGCAGAAGTGGGAGCTTATGCAGTGGTGAGCGATAGAAAGACATTAGAGATATGCCGTGACAAAACTTTAACATATCAAAGACTTTCTTCAGATGGTTTTGAAGTTCCTTTTACAACTACCGATCCAGAAAAGATAAAAGCATTTCCAGTTATTGCAAAACCACGATTTGGAAAAGGAAGTCGAGATATTTTGAAAATCGAAGATGAATCTGATCTAAAGTATGCGTCATCGAGATTCGAGAACATGATATTTCAGGAGTTTTTGCCTGGAACTGAATATACAATAGACGTGCTATCTGATCTAGATACAAAACCTTTGATGGCAGTACCTAGAGTCCGAATACAGACAAAGGCAGGTATTTCTACGAAAGGCAAAATCATACTAGATTCGGATCTTGAAACTAATTGTATGAGAATTGCAAAACATGTTGGAATAAGGGGACCTTCATGTATTCAAATGAAAGAGTCGCCAGAAGGTGTAATTAAATTGATAGAAGTCAATCCGAGACTTGGTGGTGGGACAATATTTACAACCTTAGCTGGAGCCAACTTTCCTGCAATGATACTTGATCTGGTAGAGGGAAAAGAAATTTTTCCACTGCCAAAAGTTTCAGAGATTACTGTACTTAGATACTTTGAAGAACTTGTGATAAGAAATGAGAAAAAAATCGACCTTGATACTGCTGCTGAATCCAACTTATTATCGAAGACACATTCTCTTGGATAGATTTACTACAAGTGATTTGCTTGATCTGCAGGGTGCTTATAATATTGCAAGGCCAGTAACCAGTAATTTTCATAATAATTACAGAAAAACCTATTACCATTCCGATTGCCACCACGGCAGCGTCCCATCTTCTCTTCTTCTCTTCTTTTCTTTTTCCTTTTAGATCATTTTTTCTTTTGCCGACGCCAGTATTTTCATCATCGTCTTCCATATCCCTATCTCATTCTCTTCTTCCTCTACCTTCCATTATACTTCTATAATGCTGTATGTGATTTATCTCCATCCTGTTTTCCTGATTGTTATTGCAGCATAAATTACCAACCAGCTAAATATGAAAGTTGAAATAAATGTCATAATTGGACGATATATCCAAAATTTATAACCAGGATTTCTCAATCTGACATCTACTCCATAAAGCATGCCAGAATATAATGCCCCTAAGAGATACAACGCAGTTGTAGCGAAATCTCCCGAAAGCGGCAGAAAAATTAGTGCCTTCATTATAATAATGGGACGGAGGAGCTTCAAACTGATTTGCAAATAATATAACAACGCTGCCCAAAGAGGACGTCTCCAATAAATACCGCCTGTTGCGAAGATGCTTCTAATGAAACTCTTCCGCCAACGGATTTGTTGTTTTATAAGTGCTGTAAAGGTTTCAGGCACTCCCGCACTAGCTCTTACACTTGGGCTGTATACCAACCTCCAAGCATATCGTGGTCCTTTTTTCTTGGGATTCTCAATGTCTGGATCCGAAGATGATTTCATTGAATCCAGATCATCTTTGCCAGTTTGTAACAATATAGGGATACTACAATTACTACTACCATTACTATTACCATCATGGCTTACGCCCTGAAACTTATTATTACTATTATCATCATTTGATACGGGAGGAGGCTTTTCTCCAAGAACATATGCAGTCAGCCGTCTATCCGTAGCGAACTTGAAATCCTCTATTCCAAGGAATTTATCATGGGCCCATGCGTGTATATAGGGCTTTACAGCTGCTCTTCTAAAGATAGATAGGGAGCCAGAACAGCAAGTAAGAGATGAATAAGTGGTTTCCATTCCCTTCAATAGTCTGTATTGTCCATCGAACCATACATCCTGTATTTTTAGTAATACATTACCTTTAGCGGCATCTCTAACTCTTGCATGTCCAGTCACGGCTCCAATTTTTCTATCAGATAAGAAAATTTTTACTGCTTTTTCAAGTGCATCGTTAGCTATATCACAGTCGCTATCCATAAAGAGAAAAATGTCACCTTTAGCAATCTCACATGCTGCTTCGATGGCTTGCTTCTTGCCTACGCTTTTAGATAGATGAATAATATTTAGGCTTGACTCTTCTTTTTTCATCTCGTCTAAAATACGGGATGTACTATCAGTACTTCCATCATTAACAATGATAATCTCTTTGTTTGAATATGTTGAATTTATGCACGATTGTACACAATTTCTGATATTACCTTCTTCATTTTTTACCGGTACTACCATCGAAACAAGAAGTTTGTTATCGTTTGAAAGAGGTATATCCTTGGCATCAAGATAAGGATCTTTATATCTAGTAAATGATATAAAGAAAATATTAAACAAAATAAAACTTGTAAAAAAGCTATAGATACCTACAGTTAAATCCACTACAAACAAAAGCAGATAAATTTTGATTGCAAGAATTGTACCGATGCCGGTAATCATAAAATACCTCACCATCCATCGCTTTTTGTCCATTTCCCTAACTTTTTCGGTTTTTTGTTGCTGAAGAGCCAAAACTATGATAAACCTCCATGTAGAAACTTGCCTTTCGAGTAAATGACTTTTAATTGATTGATCATTCTTTCGTATTCTTCCTTTTCTTCTGTTGTGTTATATATGTCACGCCATTCGTTCTTATTAATATATTCAGATACAATGAAATTAGTTTTTTACTATATAGAAAATAATAGAAGAAGAATGAATCGTAATAAATCCTATCGATAATTATTGAATCAGATTGCTTTTTATATCTTCACTAGTATCGAGTATAGGATACATTTCCTCGCTACTACCATTATTTTTATTATTTAGAATCTATAACTTCCGACAAAAACTGTTAAGGATTACTTTATTGATTTATCTAAAATTAGAGTTTTTTCAGTGTTATTTATTAGATTTGAAATGAATAATATTATATTTATCGAGTCTTATGGTATTATGATAAAGACATAACATAATCTATTGTCTGCTGAATAAGCCTGGTGAGCAAGTAGTTATTAGGCGCTGTATAGATTTGTAATATTGGCAATGAGCGAAGACGAAACCAAAAGAGAAGAAATTAAAGAAGAAAACCATGAGTTAGAAGATGATGAACAAGACGAATTAGAAGATGATGATGATGAGGAAGAGGAGGAATAGACTGGCGTATAGAAAATGGACGAATTTATGATATCATTGCATAATATGGCTTATCTATTGAATTGAGAATTCAAAAAGTTGATAAAAATTAGAAGTCTTTTTATTTTAACCATTTCACCTTCTTATTTTTTCACCATTGCCAGTATTATCTTTTCTTTCTCTTGTTATCCAAGGGTTCAAAAAAAGGTTAAACCAACGCTCCATCACTCTTGAAGAGTTTCTAGAAAGTTTATTGTACATGTCAAACCAAATTATTGACAGTGGATGGATGTATTTCACAATTGCTTAGCCGTAATATAAAATGTCAAGACTTGCTATATGTGATATTTTTGCGATTATTATTATTAAATAAGTATTAAAAAATTCTTTTGTAGTATGTAAAGAGTATTAAAAAATCTAGATAATGGATTAATGTTACCATCTATCACACTACAAACTGACGGAATACATCAAATTTAACGCGCTCTTGCAAGGATTAGAGCATCATCATATTACCATAAATGAAGAATAATATTTCGCATCATGTTATTTTTTTGTACTTCTGAAGATTTTTCATATTTTTTTGAGTTAGATCTTTGGCTTGTTTAATATCATTTTTTCTACATATAATATAGACGTGTGATTTAGTGGCGGGATGAGAAACTACAACCATTAGTAACGAAAAAACTCAGTAGTGGAGTACATGTACATGATGATCACAAGAGAATCGGAGGTAGCTCACGTGAAGAGGTAATGGTTATTGTTGATAATTATTGATAATTATTGCTAATGGGTAGCAACAGAACTAATAATAGTAATAACGGTTTTCATATCATAAAATTATTTTTACACTATCCCATAATAATACATTGTATAAATCTATTTTTGGAACAAGTAATTTCTTAATAGATTGTATATATATCCACTAATGAAGCACTCTCTGCTAAGAGATTATTTAATTTATATACATGTTGGATTCGAATATCATGTTGATAAATTCTCCCACAGCCTCGCCTGCTCGTCATCCTGCAACAGCAGGTGATGATCAGGCATCTATCAGTAGAAGAGGTGTGAAGTCATTGTTCTCAAAATATGAAAGAGTTAGTAATCCTTTAGTTTCTCAGTTTATATCCTCAATACCAGATAATTTCTCAGGTGCGGTTGATAGAATTTTACATATTTGCGCTAAGTCTCCTCCAGCTGCTGCTCCTCTACCAATAAATGATTTTATTTTAAACAACAGAGTCAAGTTACAGAAATTCATAAAAAAATTTCATTCGGAAGCAGGCACAATGACTGCGGATGTAAGTAATAGTATTACGTTATTAAATGATCCTTCAACGAAGCTATTTGTATCAATACACCAGCCAAATCTTTTTGCGTACGGTGGCATATTCAAAAAAATTGTCTTGCTTCAAACTCTCAAAAATGAGGTAGAAAAAAAGGAGGAGGCGAACAAGCAGCAAGAAGAACTACAAGTGAGACAAAAAGGGAAAGAAGACCATAGCAGCAAAAAAATTGTCAACTTGTTTCTTATCGTAGACCATGATTTTATGGATGGTTGGGTTAGACTTGCACAGCTGCCAAGCGTTAAACATTCTTTGGGAAGACTTGAACTTAGATTACCGGTTAGTACTTCAAACAAATGGCGAATGGCATCTAACATGCCTATACCGGGGCAGACAGTTTTAAATTACTGGAGAAAACAGATAACTTCTTGGATAAGAAAGAATTCTGCATCATCTATAGTTTCATCTGCGTATAACAAATCCAATATGCGTGATAATTTTGAGCAGTTTTGGCAGAACGTGGAGCTTTCATATTCAAAAGCAAAATCTTATTCAGATTTTAATTCTTTTTTGATGTCAGAAATTGTAAATACTATATGGGGTTATGATACTTTATTTGTAAGACTTACCGACATATCTTCAGTTTTTGAAGATGGTTTTAGGTATTTGATTTCTAATTTTGACAAATATTCAGACGCATTAAGAAAAGCTGAAAATATGTTTCTGCGTCATGGTATAGATACAGGTATAAGCGCAAGTACTTATCTAAATGCACCTGTGTGGCTTCATTGCGAATGTGGCAGCAAGGCTTCTGTAAAGATCTATGAGAAAGAGCTACTGCTGCCATTACGGCAAGAACAACAACGGCAACAAAGAGGACAAGAAAGAAGAGGGGAAACAGGGGAAGTACAAGAAGAACGAAGCGAGAGACAACAACAAAAACCAAAGCAAAAAGAAGAATTACAAAAACAAATAATACTTAAAGGTACCTGTATATCCTGCAAGAGAGATCTCCAAGTAAACCTAGGAAACAAGCATACATTGGAGCTTTTAAAACAAGAACAAATTCTTCATCAACTTTCTCCACGAGCAATTCCAATACTATTATTGCTTTCTAAAGAACTTGGAGTTACATGCTATGTATCTGGTACCGGAGGCAGCATGGATTATACATTAGTTGGTGGCATAGCCTTCAAAGAATTATCCATTAATATGCCGTCGCTAACTCTAATCTGGCCTTCTAGGGATATTTATTATGGCATTGGACAACTAGAGGCTTTGGAACTTGTACAGCTAACTAAGCAATATGATGTTATACCATATCTAGAATCATTAAAGCAAAAGAATGCTGACTATGAAGGTAAAATAAAGCCTCTTATAGAGGAAAGAAACCGCAAAGTAAAAGCTGGTGAATCTATTCAGACACTTCTTTTAGATTTGTTTAATTTAAAGGAAGAACAACGAAAAATCCGTCGTCGTATCAAGATTACATATAAGGTCAAAAATGCTGTTGAAATGAGTCCTTGTTTTGTGGATTATGCTGTCAATTTTGGAATGGCCAATACAGAAACACAATGGCGTGAGCATTTACTAAATAATAATAATAGTTTAGCTACTCCTATTCTTATGACTGCATCAGCAACCTCACCATCAACCCCTACTGCCATTACCAAGAGATAAATGCGGAAAAAAGAAGACCCAAATCATGGACTTTGTATAGAGTGCATACATTGGGTATAGTATGTGATATATGATGTACGTGAAAAACAATAATAAACCAACAGAAAGCTATGATGAATCAAATAAGATAACTAAGGCAAACGTACTAGTAACTGCTGCAGGTGGTATCGTAGCACAGGGAATTATAAAATCCTTGAAACTAGCAAATGCGTCAAATAACTCCCCAGTAAAATACAGAATTATTGCAGCTGATATGAGTGCTCAGGCAGCAGGTCTATACAGATGTGATAGTGGTGTGCTGATACCATCAGCATCATTATCGACATCAAACTATATTGATTCTATTGTTGATATTAGTAAAGAAGAAAATATTCACGCAATTTATGTCGGGTCTGACGAGGAATTAATGGCAGTAGCGGATGCAAAAGAGCGGATAGAAAGTGAAACAGGAGCAAAAGTATTGACAAATCCAATACAAGTAATCATTGCAGCTAGAGACAAATGGAAAACCTTTGAATTTTTAAATGCAAATAATTTGCCCAGAGCCGCTTCTTCTTTACCTGAAAATAATGAAACATTCATTCAAGAGTTTGGTTTTCCTATAGTTGTAAAACCACGAGAAGGATATGGTTCAAAGCATTTTTACGTAGTTAACGATAGGGACGAAATGGAATATGCAATTTCTAAAATTCAAAAAGTAGGCTGGAATCCTCTACTTCAAGAGTATTTGAAGGATGATAATGAATGTGGTGATAGCGGTGGCTGTATTAATATCAGCATTAATAATGATAACAACACGGAGTTCACAACAGGTGTTACGGTCGATAGGCTTGGAAAATATATAATGTCTTCAATATCAATTCAAAAAATAGTAAAGAGTGGACAAACTTACAAAGCCTTTATCGATAACTTTGAAGATATACGAAGATCAGCCGAAGAAATTGCTCTAAAGTTGGGAGCTAAAGGAGCTATTAATGTCCAAGCCAAGCTCAAAAGAAATGAACCAAAAGTAATTGAAATTAACCCACGTTTTTCAGCAACATGTCCTATGCGTTCTGCAGCAGGAATAAATGAACCAGATATAGTATTTCGAAATACTGTACTAGATGAAAAAGATATTAAAATGGATGGGTATCAAAGGTTAGTATCTTTGAGGTATTGGAATGAAGTCTATGTCCAATATGCTACATATAAAAAGGTTGACAGTACTGGAAAAGTTGAAAATTTCAATAACGATGGTAATATCAATAAGGGCGATTCGTTTATACTAGATTATTTCTGATAAAATAAATATATTGTTTTAAATGCATGTGAAAGACCACTTGGTAGTAAAAGGTACGATAACAAACAAGATTTTTCTATATGTTCCAAGATGCTGTCTTTTATTATTCAACAGAGAATATTAACTATTAGTTGTTATTACCTTTTTATGTATAGTACTTAAAAAGCATGAAATGGGTATTATTATATCGCTAATCCCATTTGGTAACCTTGATTATCTCAAATGCCTCGGCATGTTCTGTATTCATTTGATAGCCCCTATACGAGCTTCTCCCAACTATGGCAGGTATCCAAGGATCGCCACAGCGAATTTTTTGTGAATCAAAACAGTTAAGTGCATTTTTCTTGATCTCTAATGTTTTGCTAATATCGATATAAAGCTGAGGCCTGAAGGCATTCTCTGTCAGTCCGCCGGGTATGGTTGTTTCGTACATAAATAGGTTATTCACGTCACGAGACGCTGCTATTACTGCTCTGGTTAGTGTCTGATGGTCTTGATGCGAGTCACCTATCCACTGGGTAAAAACTGCCTCTGGTCTGTGGTTGTGGATAATTTCGTCTATCCGAGTAATAAATTTCCTGTTAAATGTGATCTCATCTGGCGATAAATCTAGGAACTCAGGTTGTTTGGATCCCATAACTTTAGCAGACATTGTTGCTTCCATTCTTCGCTGTTCTTTTGTGTCTGTTTTTACAAAATTTGGAAGAGTAGCGACGATAAGGTTAACATCATATCCCATGCCATTAAGTTTGGCTACTGTCCCTCCCATGCCAATTTCAATATCGTCAGGATGGGCACCAAAAGCTAATACTAGCTGTTTTTCATTATGCATGATATTTTTTACACGCACTATTCTGCTGTTAGTATTATTAAACCTGATTACTATTGTCCCCCGCACCTTTTTCTATATTGGATGCGGATGTTGATACGGGATGAGATAACATTGTTGACGGTTTAGCTGCCCTGATCTGTCTATATTGTCTATAGTCCTGATCTGCCTCTATAGCAGCTGTTAATATCTTACTCTTTATGGACTTTGATG
>JBEVTH010000036.1:5205-16059 GCA_041156085.1 Candidatus Nitrososphaera maunauluensis | reverse complement strand
CAAATGCAGAAGTACTATTTTGAGCATAAGACGAATGCACAGAGATTGTAGATACAAACGCAACTGTCAGCATTAGTGGCACCAGCATGGCTATTACCATTTGATGTTTTATACACTGGAATTTATTAAACAATAGCAAAACATGCTCTGTTCATATATATAATGTTGACTATGCTCGGCCCATGTAAAAACACTGGCCAATACATATAGATGTGTCAACAACTACAAATCGGAGGTATATAGAGGGAGGAGAGGCATAAAGAAAGAAATGACTTGTAAGGGTATATGCATACGTCATAAAGCACAAAAACCTTCTAATTCTGGACGTTATGCTATTGGACAAAAACGGTGTCAAATATGTGAGATATTTATAAAATGGGACGGAATATGGTGTCCTTGTTGCGGGTACAGATTAAGGACAAGACCACGAAATAAGAAATATAAGGCAAGTTTAAGAGCAGGAAAAAAGCAAGAAGACTCTCATATACAACAGGGCATACAGAATTATGAAATGTATATTGTGGGTTGAAAATTAACATTGTTGGTATTCGGCAAAAATAATATAATATAAACAGACAAGAATATCGTGCCTTGTTGTTTTGCTTCGTTCCTATAGTGTTTTGTATCCTGGTTCAGGTCATCACTATGATGTCGTTAATTAGGATTGATTTCAGGTAGATTACTATCACATTGCGCTAAATAGATCCTTTTTTATTGGAATAAGGCAGAGACGAATGCTATCTGACTAGGTTTACAATGACCTTTAATCTTATTTAATTATTTTATTTTCTAGTAAATGATACAGCATTAAACTATATGCTGATAATTCCTTAAGCCATTTATACAAATAGAAAGAATTTCTTATTGCATATTGATCTTTGCTGACAGTGCTGAGATAAGATTACTTCTGTTACTTGTAGGTACAGTGTTAGTTGTCGGAATATTTTTCATCTTGAGTGCAGAACAAGCCAGAGCATTAGATATCTTTGAGTTTGCATCGTCATTAGCCCATTCAACATCCACACAACCTCTTCAACCACAAGTTACCGAATGCAGGAACAATACAACCTGTATTCATGAACAGACGTTTCCATTCGTTTTACCATTTCCCTAAATATTGTTGCTACTATTAAATTAGTTGGGCGGCATATCTCAAATTATTGACCTTGATAATCAGGTCGACTTCAGTCCACGTTATTGATCCTTTACGGATAGACTGTTTATTGTTTTTTGTTTTAGGATGCTTCTCGTCAATAGGTCTAAAATCTTGAATATGCTGTCGTGGACAATAGATGTCTGATTTATGGAACAAAGCATATACACTAAATAATTGACCGATGTCAAAATTGTCGACTATAGTACTGCTATATTAGTGATATTCTTACTACATCTGTAGGTGTTTTCATTTTTCTATAATAGTAGTATCCTGAAATGATAAATTGATCGCTATAAAAAATTTACAATTATGAGAAAACCTAAATTCATATTTAGATCGATCGTATATTGAGTGTCAATGCAATCAATTCATGATTTTGCAAGTCAGACTAAGAGAGTAAAACTCCTAAACTTTTTGACCTCGACTTTGCCTTTCTTCATTGTGGATTCTGGTTTGGTGAGTAACGTAATCGCTCAAAGCTTTTACCATAGTTCCCATTTTATAGACGTTAGGCATAACGTCTACTTTGACCCCGTTTTCTGCTAAGGCTTTCTCTGTAGAAGGTCCTACTGCCACGACTATTACATCTTTATTGAGTGATACCTGCAATGACTCTTTCAGATGGTATCTTTCTGCAATCTTAAAGATTTCGCGTGCTGAAGGGGGGCTGGTAAATGTTATTGCATCAATGAATCCGTTGCTAATTTCTTCGATAACTTCTATAACCTTTGTTTCTTGAGGGGTTTTATATTTAAAGCCCATTGTCTTCAGAATATTAGCTCCATTTTCATTAAGCTCGAAAGAATAGGTATAAATCGAACACTCCAGGACAAGAGCTCCAGATTTATAAAGCTCTTCTCGCAAAACTGTTGAATACGAACCATGCCAAATAATAGCGACACTTTTTTTCCAGAGAACATAATTCTTGAGTAATTTAGCAATTCCCTCTCCTGTATTCTCTTCTGGAATGCTATCTGTTTTGACTCCATGATTGGATAATGCGTATTTAGACTTAAAGCTCCTGCATATTACTACAACTTGGTTTAGAGATTCAACTAGCTGCTTTTCCAATCCTAAGCACTTGGCAGCTGACATTAGCGAATATACTCCTGGCCCCGTCATAAAAATAACATAATCTATTTTTTCTTCCACTATTTTGTTTATAAGATCCTCAATTTCCTTAGATACTTTTTGATGTACGTCAATTCCAATCGTTGGTACTATATGAGGAATGCCTCCAAAGTTTAGTATCAGATGTGCCAACTCATCCGCTCTGCGACTTCCTGTTACGACTATTTTAAGCCCTGCTAATGACAACTCCTTGAAGCTCCCTTACGCAATAAGACCATATAGTCATGCTCACTAGAACGCAGTATCATGGTCGCTGTAAGAAATATTATGTATGTATCTTGCTTCTTAGAATAAGAAATAAGCAATCCCATGATCTATGATTACAAGTATCTTTAAAACTACTCCTATAAAAAATGGTATTTGGTTATTTATTTATTACCACTTTCGGGAGGGCAATGGCTAGAGTAGCAAAAGAGGAAAGGAACAACTCTCTAACCTTGTGCACAATATTTAACATCTGCAGGTTATACTTTAACACCTCTGGGTTATAGTTAAGAATATAATTCGTTCGTAGTATTAACTAATACTGCTATTTGTTAGATTAGGTTACTTTGGATTTTAACCAAAGTTCTATCGCTTCAGATATTGCATTGGTAAGATTGCCTTTTTTCATGCCATAGCGTTTGAACACACCCTCTCTAAACCTTTTTTCCAACTCGTCGTCTAAAGCTACTAGTATTTTACCCATTTTCATTTATTCATCCATTATGACAGATATATAGATATATATTTAAAAAAGCTTATTAATAAAGGCTTCCATTGAGGTAGTCTACTACAACGAGATTAAAGTTTACTAAGAGAATATATGAGCCTGCAGGAATCTAATCTATGTTCATTCTGATACATGATCGATCACCATGGTGTAGTTATTGCCAAATAATTTAATTTACACATATCTTTTTCTAGAGGGATATTTGTTTAAATATCTTTCAACTGTAGCACCAGGTATGATAAATCTCCACTTTTTGTCCACAGCTTGACTTATTCCTATCCTTTTGGTCGTAACTATTGCTACGGGATTGACTCCCTCTTCTATATGCAATCTGCTCTTTGAATCAGTCATATCTTCTCCGTTAAGTACGTTTGTAATACTTAATGCTTGAGTAAGTTTGCCTGGACCCGAAGTTAAAGATAGAAAGTGATCAGTCTTACGAAGACTTTTCATTATATCAATGCCTTCTAGAGGTTGCAACGCTCTTATTAGGACAGCTCCTGCTCCAAGTTCATTTGATCTAGCCGAGACATTTACACAATATTGACTTCCATATATGAAATAAACATAGGCTCGACCAACTTCTCCATACATAGCTGCATTTCTCGAAGTTAAACCCCTATATGCGTGGCTTGCTGGATCATTCTTAAATCCATATGCTTCTGTTTCAACGATCATACCAGACAAGCGTTCAAGCTTGCCCGACGTATTAACAATTATCCGAACTAGAGTTTTGCCAAGGAGACTTTCAGCTACTAATTCAGTCGATCGAGCATAAAAAGAAGATTTCAGACATTTCATAGGCTACTGTCTTCCATTTTATTATTGGTATTTTTGCCTAGAGGTAAAGTTTTCATGCGTTGTAAAACTGATTAGTCATCCTTCATTCATGATGAGCATTGTCAATGTAGATTTTACTCCCTTTACTTTTCTTATTCTTGTACCGATAAATTCCTTTAATTCATCCATAGAGTGAGCATCGACTTTAACTAAAATGTCATATGTCCCATACAGGGTATACGCTTCTCTAATTCCTGAAATATCTTTCATGTCTGCTGCCAAAGTAAATTCATATCCAATGTCCGCATTAATTAACACAAAGGCTCTTGGCATATACCTATAAATAAAATAGCGGATATAAATGATACCTTAAACTCCCATAAGTTGTGTAAAAATATTTTTAAAAACGGAACAACTTATGGTATATTAGTAATAGTTCTTAGTTTGAATAAGAATGTAGTACATATCCTGCAGTTAAAGAACTGATTTTGTTATTATATTATACTCCAAAATAACAGTTGAAATCAATGTCTCACTATATTACGATATTAAGATTTCTAATACGTGCAATGTATATTATCCAAAACTACAGTAGTTCCTTTTGACAAAGGTCTATATTTGAATACCATAGTCTTATTAATCTTACAATCATTACTTTAATATAGAAACTTCCCCAAGTATAAATTATTAAATGGACGCAAGAAATATTGGCCTAAGAAATATTGAAGTCGCCGATACAAAGATTTGTTCTATCGATGGTGACCACGGTAAATTAATTTACCGCGGTTATGATATTCTAGACCTAGTTAATCGTTCTACTTTTGAAGAAACAGCATATCTTTTGCTATTTGGAGAACTTCCGAGTACCGAACAATTGGCTGATTTTTCACAGCGGTTAATTGAAGCCCGCAACTTGCCTGAACCGCTGCTTGCAAATCTAAAGAATCGTCCTAAGAATGCACACCCAATGGACGTGCTTCAATCGTGTATTTCAGAGCTTGCTGATAATGACCTGAACATATTAGATGATACAAGAGAAGCTAATATTAGTAGAGCAATTATTCTTATCTCAAAGATTCCCACCATTGTAGCAGCGTGGAATAGAATTCGAAATGGAGAGCATGTAGTAGACCCTATGAAAGGAGGATCGCATTCTGCAAACTTTCTCTATATGCTTCGAGGTACCAAGCCAATAGAGGAAGAATCAAAGATATTTGATATTTGTCTCATCTTACATGCCGAACATAGTTTTAATGCATCGACGTTTGCTGCAAGAGAAATTGCATCAACTCGAGCTCATATGTACGCTTGTATCGGTGGTGCCACAGGCGCATTATCAGGAGAATTACATGGGGGGGCAAATATCCAAGTAATGAAGATGCTGCTTGAAATAGGTGATCTTGATAAGGTAGAAAATTGGGTGGCAAGTCGACTACAGCAGGGAGGTAGGATCATGGGCATGGGTCACGCAGTTTATAGAACTACGGACCCCAGAGCAGACATACTTTCAAGGTTGTCAAGAGCAATATCAAACGAAAAAGGTACAAAATGGTTTGAAATTACTGAACGTGTTGAAATAGCAACTAGGGATTTTATGCTTAAAAATAAAAGACAGCCAATTTATCCTAATGTTGATCTTTATAGCGCCTCACTTTATTATAGCATGGATATTCCGATGGACCTCAACACCCCGATCTTTGCGATCTCGAGAATATCTGGCTGGTCTTCTCATGTGATTGAAGAGAAGTTTGCAGAAGCTGCTCCTAAACCTGCGCTTTATCGGCCACAGGCCGTATATGTGGGAAGATATTGCGGTCCAATGGGTTGTGAGTATACCCCCATCAAGAAGAGAGCAGAGAATTCACTTGAATATAATTCTCAGCGACAGTGATATCGACAATAATACACCCAGCACTGTTACCAACACCGATATTAATGATCGTACGATATCGATGCTATTGTATTGGCAATATAACACACTCACAATCACAACTAGCCATATTTCTCAGATATATCTTACCATTTTGGCAATCTCTACAATAAGGATTCTTAATCCATTCTTAAAGTTATGGTCAAATCTCAGATCGTCTGCTATTGAAAGTCTCAAATTGCGTCTCCACTCGTTGACAATGTTTGTTACAGCTCCGGCGCTCAAGTCATTATCATTGGCAATAACATTGTGCTGTTTACCTTCCAGCTCTTACTCTATCTGGGATTTTATAATATTTGGTAGTTTAGTAGGCCATCTTGATGAATTAATGCCGTTTCTATTGTTTGGATTTTACTCATGATACTGCTAAGTCACTATAAAGCCAGCAGCAATCTATATTTACTATGCTGATTCACATGCCTCTCTCCATGTATCTGAATTTATCCAGTTTGATTAATTTATTATATGAACCAAATTGTTCTGGATCTGCGTTATCCAATCTCTTTTCATCAGATTGATCGTCATACTCCTCTCCATTAGAATATACTTTAATCAACCGGTATGTTGTTGAACGTTGGGCTGGCAGTCTGTCACAGGCCCTTATTATTGATCGTATTTCCCTTGGTTTCATTAGCTGTCCATGTTGTGAACCAGCCGCTGTAGAAATGCTTTCATTAATTAGAGTTCCTCCAAAATCGTTTGCACCGGCTCCCAAAAGGATCTGCGACATCCTTGCTCCTTCTTTGACCCATGAAACTTGGATATTATTGATATACCTATGTAACATAACCCTCGATACTGCATGCATTTTTATTACTTCATTACCGTTAGCGCCTGGTCTGACATTAGGTACCATACTATGATTATACATAGGTGCTTCACTATGTACAAAACTAAGAGGAACAAATTCTGTAAAACCATGCGTTTGACTTTGTATTTTTCTTATCAATGCCAGATGGTTTGCCTTGTGTGCCGACGATTCAATGTGTCCGTACATTATGGTCGAAGTAGTCGGAATTTTCATAGAATGTGCAAGCTTTATAATTTTAATCCAATCTTGTGCAGTTATTCTTCCTGGAGATATAATATCCCTCATTTGCTGATCTAAAATCTCTGCCGCTGTTCCGGGTAGACTTCCTACTCCTGCCTCTTTTAACATTTTCAAATATTCTTCAACTGGGATTTGAGATCTAACAGCAGCATAAAGAATTTCTTCAGGTGAAAAGGCATGAATATGAATGTCAGGCAATTCTTTTTTAATAGCATCACAAATGTCAATGTAGATATGACCATCCATTTTTGGAGGCAGGCCTGCTTGAATGCAAATTTCAGTGGCACCTAGTTCCCATGCCTCTTTTGCTCTTCGCACAATCTCTTCAATAGGTAGAAAATATCCCTCTTCTTCACGAAAATCCCTGCTAAATGCACAGAAGCCACAACGTTTGATACAAACATTTGTGAAGTTAATGTTTCTATTTATAACATATGTTACAGTATTTCCAACTGCGCGTCTGCGTAGCTCATCCGCAACTAGTACAAGCATATTCATTTCGATTCCTGTACAGTCCAGTAGTTCCACGGCCTGCTCCACGGAAACGTCCTTATCGCTTAAAGCACGGTCCAATGCAGATGCAACTATGGGATTAATATTTTTCAAAAGGTAATCAAAAGTGAAAGTCAATTTACATAGTCCTCCCGAACAAGTCCATTCGCATCTATTAGCAACTCTATATACCTCCTTAGTTTATCAGGTATAAATTCATCATCATCGTTATCATTTTTTTTCTTCACAAATTCTGGATAAATAGGTAGCCGTGCTCTGAAATCATAACCTTTACTCCTTGTAATATACTTTACAGACTCTATGCTCGGCCATGGAAATTCTGGGTTAACATAATCGACAGTTAGAGGAGATATTCCTCCCCAGTCATTAATTCCGGCATCAACATATTTTTCAAAAATATTTGGAGTGAGGTTTGGGGGAACTTGAATATTCATTTCGGGTAAGATAATTCTAGCAAGAGCAACGCTTCTAAGAAAGTAATCATGAGATGGCGGTAAAAATTTTGCCATTGCTGTGTCTGGTTTTGGGGCAAAGTTTTGCATTATTATCTCTTGGATATGACCATATCTACGATGGATCGCTTTAATCACAAATAGGGAATCAATTAGCTCCTCCGGGCTTTCGCCGATCCCAACTAATAATCCTGTAGTGGTAGGTATTTTTAGTTCTCCCGCATTCTGAAGCGTCCTTAATCTAACCTTCGGATTCTTGCTAGGAGCCATTTCATGCGGCATCCCTTTTGCCATGAGTCGTTCACTAGAAGATTCGAGCATTGTCCCCAAACTAATATTGGTATCCTTTAGAGTCGACATCTCTTTTTTTGTTAAGCTGCCGGCGTTAGTATGTGGAAGTAAGCCAGTTTTTTGGAGCACTAGTTCACTCATCTCTCTTATATATTCCACAGTAGACGAATATCCTCCAACGGACATCAGCCACTCTCTTGCCTGAGAGTACCTTTGCTCGGGTCTTTCTCCAGTTACAAACAATGCTTCTGTACATCGAACCCTTTTGCCAGCCTCTGCGATGGTTAGAACTTGCTGCGGTGTCATCATTGATGCGGATTTATCTGAGGGATCTCTTTTATAAGTGCAGTAAGAACATGTGTCCCTACATAGATTAACAAGATTTATGAATACTTTACGAGAATAAGTGATTGACCTTCCTTTTATTCGATTTCTGATATTTCTCGCAACACTGGCAATCAAATCAGTCTGCTCAGAATTAATTATCCTGTATGCATCCTCTTTTGAAATTGCTTCTCCATCTAAAGTTTTCTTCAATATCTCGTAAATATTTATATCTATTGTGTGATTCAGCATATTGGAAGTCCCTGCAGATGAGTATTCCTGCTTCCATTATTAATAAACAATTAGATGCTGGATTTTCAGCAATTTACTCTGGCATTGCCAGAGTCAAGATGATAACTTATATATTATAAAACACAAATTAGAATCTACGAGATTCTTGCTTATAGGATTAGATCTGGCACGGATTACTTTAGAGGATGCTGATTTTCGTTAACCGTATATTTTCTATCTCGCCAACTTACCGCCCCCACCTTTTTTGCATCCAAGATGGATGATATGAAGGAAAGAGAAACTATCGCACCACTCAGAGGAGAAGCTATCGAATATAATGGACTTTGGAAAACACCAAATTTTGATTGTACTGTATTTACCACAATTATAATAGCTATTGTTGCTAGATTGATATCCAATAAGACCCGACTTAGAAGAATATCATTCGCCTGCTGATATGCTATCAACGAATAAGGGACTAAAAGAAAAGGTTCAAACAGCAGGAAAAATACTGCAATTGTCATTAGATATGCTCCCCTTCTATCCTGACTATAAATGGAGATCATCAACCTGCGAAGTCCATGCCAGAGCGTCTTGAAATCTCTAGCCCAGATAGCATCTATATATTGTTCGCCACGGACCATTTTCATTCTGAACTTACCTTCTTTCACTCTACCTCCCAACGCACCATCTTCAACAAGTTCGTGTTTTACAGATGAGTGCGTACCTACCATTTCATAAGCATGTCTAGTGATTATATAAAAGCTGCCAAAAAAATAACCCGTTTTAGTCTTAGGGTCATTCACACGCAACGCCGAAAATCTACTGTGAAGAAAATTTGAAAGCATGGGCAATGTAATTTTTGTCCAAATATCATTACACAAAAGTTTAGGTATTGCAGTAAGTGCGTCTAGCTTTTGCTGTTCAAGATGTCCAACAGCCAAAGACATTACAGAGGGTGAATGCACGGTATCTGCGTCTGTAAACAAAAATACGCCTCCGGTTGCCCTTAAATATCCCTCATAGCACGCCCAATTTTTACCAACCCATCCATCTGGCTTTGGTTTAGCATTCACAAGCACAATACATGAATTTTTTCTTGCATATTGATTCATAATATCTGCAGTTCTGTCAGTTGATGAGTCATTGATAGCGATGATTTCAAAGTTCATGTAGTCTTGATTTAGTAAACTTTCGAGACATTTTGCAATATATTTGTCTTCATTGCGGGCAGGAAGAATTACACTCACACGGATATTTTTAGTAACTATGGATTTATCAATAGACTGCAAACTCGGAGATTGTTTGAGAGATCTTATCATATACCATAGGAAATAAATCCATGTGCCAAAAATTCCAAACATTACGGAAGCAACGATTCCAAAAATTATTTCGAGTTCTGTATACATTATTATCACCATATAATGCTATTTTGTCATCAATCTACCGCTGCAGTTGCGATCCTTTCTAGTGCCTCCTCTGTTCCTTGCTTTATATGCTTTTTTATCATTGGAGTAAACACTCTCGCAAACCCAGATAATCTAATATCCCATAGTACTTGTACCGTAGTTTTACTATTTCCTGCAGACTTCAATGCAATAGTTTTTGATCCTTTTATTGGTCCTTCTGTAATATTTATCTTCACCGATTTTTTTGGATCTAATACAACAGTTTCTTTGCATTTTGATTCTTTAAAAGCGATTATTACTTCCCTTTCGATGACATTTCCATTCTTACTTATATTTTTGACAGATTTGGTACCATGCCAATAGGTCGGTTCATTATCAATATCCGATATAATGTCCCAAACTTCCTCTAGGGAAGCTCGTATGTCGCGTGTAATTTGGATAGTCACCATTGTTTAATCTGCTATTCCAATAGATATATTATCTGTTAAGAAAATAGTATTTTATGTCCTTTTTAAAAGGAAATTATCAATCTTCTCAGTATTGTGATCCAATTGCGGAGCAAAGGATTGAATTATAAAAAAACCCTTTCTGTAGGATTTATCATATATTAAGATCTAGATTTTGATTCCATACCATAGACATCAAAGTATTAAAAGTACATCATTCTACTTAACTTGCGATGGAAAAAAAAATACATATAGCAGTCACAATAGTCGCGCTGGCTTTTGGACTCATCTACGCAACCATAGGCTCTGCCGGATTAGGGCATGCTCAAACGAATACAACGAGTGCTGCAAAGTCCGCTGGTAGTGCTATGAGCAAAACTGCTGGTAACATGACCTCTGCTGGTGGGGCTGCAACAAAATCCGCTGGT
>JBEVTH010000036.1:0-5105 GCA_041156085.1 Candidatus Nitrososphaera maunauluensis | reverse complement strand
CAAAACTGCTGGTAACATGACCTCTGCTGGTGGGGCTGCAACAAAATCCGCTGGTAGTGCTATGAACAAAACTGCTGGTAACATGACCTCTGCTGGTGGGGCTGCAGCGAACAAAACTGGTAATGCAACTTCTTCGAATCCGTTGTCTAAAGTTCCTATTCTAGGAAAGCTTTTTGGTGGCAAATAGCAGATCAATAAATTCTTGTTGTTGTCGAAGCAACAAGAATAATTTTTAAATTTTTATTACCAATCAACGATCTGGAAGATTGTAGTTTATCTGTTCTTATCAATTTAACTTGCATAAATTGTTGCTTGACGTCATGCACAAATGATTTATCAGGTTAATACTAAAACTTTAATTTGTGAATAGATCCGAACCAGATGAAGAACAATACATTACATATGAAGAGTTTTCGAAGGTACATTTGAAAATTGGTAAAGTCATACAGGCTGAGAGAGTTCCGGGTATGAAAAAGATCCTCAAAGTAAGGGTCGATATTGGGATGGAGCAAAGGGATTTGGCTGTCGGTGCTGCACTTTATTATGCGCCAGAAGAACTAGTTGGTAAGGCAGTAGTGATTTGTACGAACCTAGAACCTAAAAAAATCGGCAGTATAATCTCGAATGGGATGTTACTTGCTGCAGTTGGATCTGAAGGTAAGCCAATATACCTTACGATTGCTGAAGATGTTGATGTTGGAGCTATGATTCAGTAGATTGTTATCCAATGCCAGGTCTAAACCGCGATGGCTTTTTTTCCTTCTGGATACGCTCTAAAATTTCTTCATACTGTTTGTCGAGAGGTTTAGTATTGAGGGTAATATCTTCCATTTTCGCAAAAGCCTTTACAACACTTTTCGCTGCTAATGGCTGAGGAACATTCGTTTCTGAGATCTCACCAAATAATCCTAGAGCATCGATATTTCTCTCCGCTGCCAAGCCTAAAATCAATCCATTAAACCATGTTATGTTATTGATCTCATTTCCGATAGACTCGATTTCGGATTTTTTCAATAGCTTGTTTAATTTGGGATTATTCACTACTCCACAAACTTTTGGTGCGCCTACCACTTGTTCACGGAGGTATCCTCCTGCTGCATACAAAAGGTTAGTCTTACCTATTGTTTGAACATAGTCGAGAAAGGTATTGCAGAGCCTGTAGAGTTCTCCCGTTTCCTGTGGCTGCGATTCACCTGTAAAAACCAACAATTTATACGATTTACTATAATAGATATTATACACTTCTGTCGAGATTTTGACGACGCCGTCGTGATACCAGACCCATGGTTTATCACTAGATATTATCTCTGCTACGCATTCGCTTTTCAAATTTTTGGCTAAGTATGACGATACTAGACCGCCTACCCTTCCCATATCTGGTAGTGATGCAAAAACATTGAAACCATCGACTTTTATTTCCTTTTTGATATTTATTTTCATTTTTTATTTTCTATCCCGTTAATCCTTTCCAGAAATGCTAATATTGATGTATAATCATCTTCAGAAAATCCGATATTATTTGCCGCTCGGTACATTTGCTGAGTGATATTTGCAATGGGCAAAGAGAGCCCTATATATTGTGCGGTGTTTGTGACAAGTTCAAGATCCTTAAGCATATTTTTGAGATGGAAAGTTGGTGTAAAATTGTTCTTTACCATTTTTGGCCCTTTTGTCTCACTCAGTCCAGTCTTAAAATATGTAGAATTTAGGATTTTAATAAAAATCTCTGGATTAATTCCAGATTCTCTCACAAGTGTTATGCCTTCAGATATTGCACATGCTATTAAAGCAATATTCAAATTTAACGCTAATTTAATAGCATTTGCAGAACCGTCAACATTTCCAATGTAAAACACCGAATTCGATATTTTTTGAACGATGTGTTCTATCTTTGCAAAAGCTTCCCTATTTCCCGTAATGATTGACACTAATTGTCCCATTTTAGCAGCGGTTGGACCACCCATCAAAGGCATTGCAAGCATTTCAATTTCCATCTTCCTAAAGTGTTGAGAGTTGTATTCTGATTCTTGAGGAGAAATCGTACTGGAATCAGCGACTATCAAATTTTTGCAATTGGTGGCAGTAATAATTCCCCGCGTTCCAAAACATATTTCTTTTACCGCTTCAAAATCTCTAACACATATTATAATAAAATCACAATTCTCCGCCAGTTCCTTTGGAGTATTTGCTACCTTAGCATTCATTTTTGCGAAAGGCTTTGTTTTTGCCGTATCGCGATTATAGACTGAAATGCAATGATCTGTTTCAATTAATCTGGCTGCGATTTGAGATCCCATTAAACCAAGACCGACTATTCCCACATTCATTGCGATCTTGATAAAAGACTACGTTGATAAAAATGATGTCTTTAGAATCAAATCCACTTTTTGTATCCCGGTATCTAGGCAGAATTATTGTGATATGCTAATCATGAAGGTTTTATTGCCAAATAGGAGTTAATCTTGGGATTTAAGTGATGTTAACAGAGTATTTTTGTTGGGATCTGTTTTCTACAAAATTGAGTTATCATTATTATGCTGTTAGTTAGAGGAATGTTCCTTGATATACCTTATTAGTCTTATTGCATCTCGCTCCTTCAAGCTTTGCCTGTAAACGTAAATATAGGATCGAAATGCTTCCAACTGGCTTGTTAATTCAGGATACAACTTCTTACTTTGATCGATAATATCGCCATAATTTCTATATGGAAAATATGTACTTTTGGCAACTTTAGCTATTGTTCTTTTTGTAACTTCATCAATTATTTTTTTTCTTTGTGCAAGAAATAGATTAAATCTGATGTCTATCATAGCTTCAGATTGAAGTACTTGTCTATCCTCTGAAAAAGTGACTGCAACCTCATCATCAGCGTGTATTTTACCTTTCTTGTATAATTCAAAGATTTTTCCTATTCCAACCATTCCAAATTTTTCGAGTTCAACAGCTCTTAGAGCGCCGAGACTTGCACCTCCAACAAGAACCATATTTTTTTTTATAGCTAGCTGATAGACTTCTATTGGGGTTGGTGGGTAGTCCTGCAAAAATAGTCCGTCAACTAATCCAACGATATTTACAACAGTTTCCAAACCAGCTAGCCGTAACAAATCTCCTTTTTTAGCTGGCGGTCTATAATCTGCGTCCAGTATTCTCCTTGCTTTTTCAGGGCCAAGACTAGGACCTATAAAAATTATCGGTTTACTCATTTTTGAAATACCTTTTTGCTCGTGGTCCCATAACTGATTTGGTAATCTTAAAGGTTTCAAGTCCTGGTACTATTGCTCGCACCACAGGAATGCCAATTGTAGGATTAGTCAAATTAACAATTATTGCTGTCGCTAACCCGTCGTTTTTTAAATGATGTAATAATAGCTTGATATCTTCAAGTATATCTTCGTTAAGATACGTCTTCACTTCGGAGAATTTGATGGTGTTCTTGGATTGCATGAATTGCCAGGCGCGTTTATCGTCAGTATTGTCTTGTCCATAGTTGATTTTCCTCAGATCATCTCTTGCTCCTTGGATGTTAGCGGCTCTTGTCTGCGAAACCTCTGTTATAGCACGCAACAAAGCGATTCTTGAATCTGGATGGGCCCCGTGGCCTTCGGCAAGATATCCATAATTATGAGTGATCCATTCAATGCTGCTGGCATTAAATGTTGGAATACCTATAGTGGATGTGATATCTTTAATAATTAACGGAATTCCCGCGTTTGAAAATCTGTTTGCTATATCTTTTATTGGTTCGAATTGTACCTCTGAGATATCTACATCAGGGAAAATGGCAGGGTCATCCTTAAATTTTTCTGCAGAAATTGGAGGTATCGAATATCCCTTTGCCTTCAATGAGTTTATAATATGCCTGATGAAATGGAAAGGTATAGCACTGGCACGCAATACAGCAAGGCTCATTGCATCGCGCTCAATCACTTCACACAATGAATGACAAATCGCTTCTTCTTGCACATTGCCGGAAGCCAGCCCGTTTGTATGATGGAATGCAAACGGATTGACAGCTGGAGCTCTTGGAGAATACCTAAACAATGCCAGTGCTGCCGGGACCATAATTTCATGGCCGGTAAATAAGTCAAGTCCTGGGAGAAAGTCCATTATCATATCATTTCTGTAATGAAACCTAAGAGGCTCCATGATCTCTTCTGGGTGTAGTACTCTCGACATGCTTGACAATTGATCATAACTTCCTTGAGTAAAATTCCTGGGAGCTCCACTTGGAAGGGCAGAGTATCTCTCAATGCTTTCCATTAACGCACTTACTTTTGCATGAGTCTTTGTAGGACCTTTGCCGCTGTAAACCCAGATGTAATCCTCTGTACCAGGTAAAATTGCAGAGTAATTAGGTACGCGTAGTATATCCATATCTGTAATATCAGCAAGTCTTGTTACCCCTATCTTTTTAGCTAATACCGTTACTTTAGTGAGTGTTTCTTCTGCAGGCTTTATTCTTGAAGTTCCATTCATAGTCCATTTTTTCCGGCTTTTGAGGAGTAATTGCCCTCCGTTCACAAATATATGAGCCGTAATTCAGTTCATATCAAGTTTGCGAATTAGACATAGGATTATATAGTAGACTTCGCATTCGGAATGCTGCTTGAACCAAATACAGAAGGACGCTGAGGTTATTAGCGAAATTCTGCTAAGAGCTAGCAGTGAACCAGAATTCAGGAATCTTTTGATTAGGAATCCTTCAAAATTTTTAGAAGCATATAATATTTCACCAGAGGCCAAATCGGTCATTAGAAAAAGCATAATTGACCTTACACAATAATGGTTGCGTTACGTTCTAGACTGCTTTTAATAACGAGCGTATGCTGATATTGCCATCATGGTTATTATTAGTGCTATTGTATTTGCCAATTTAGATATGCAGATCAAGAGCGATTTGATTTTGTCATTATTTTTTCCTATTGGCTATGATCACCACCACAATAATTAAAAAAAATTGTAGATGTAATCGAGTGCATATTTTGATAATGATGATAGTAATGGAAAAAAGGTATCAAACGGTGAGTAAAAAGAATTATGAATAGATTTTGTTTATTTGTTTGACCCCGCAGCTCCTTGTTCGTACTCATTACCAGTCTCTACAT
>JBEVTH010000035.1:12987-16386 GCA_041156085.1 Candidatus Nitrososphaera maunauluensis | reverse complement strand
AGCCAGTTCCCGAAGCGTGAACTCGTCTGTTTCGATTCTGTCGTTATTTTTCTTTATTTTCATGCACGTATCGATAACTATTCAGTTGAGGATCGTATTGTGCCATGTACTAGCATAATAAACGTTTCTTTGTGCCAGATTCTTCATGATCGCTACAACAGTCTATAGCGGATCTTGCAATAAGCTTTGGATGCAAAAAGCTGATGTATTTTATTGAAGAGAAATGACAGAGTCGATAAGGTTACAATATAACGGACCGAATCCCCAATGTGACATGCATGATCTGAAATACGTTCTAAATATCGTAATATCAAAAGAGCAGAAATATAACAACGTGGATTAATAGCATTGTTATTAGTCGGAAGGGTGTGAACGCAAAAGAAAAAGAAGTGAATAAAGTATAGCCCGTTTACATTGTTGTTTATGTTACTATATTCAGTAATAATAGTAGTACTGTTGCAGCAGCAGTATCTTATTCTCCCAAACTCTATCAAAGTTACCATTACAATGAATATCGTGAAGGCATTTTAGAGATAGCAAAAGCATTCCTTAGAATGTTGTCAAATCGGATAGTGGATCAGACAATGGTTGCTGCAGTGGTGAAAGGAGAATAATACATAATCACTTTGTGCAGAAAAATTAAGAGTCTTTAGTGTTGTTTTTATCATGATCATGACATAATTGCTTACATTGGATGGTAACACCAGATGCAGCATAAAATTTGGTTCTAGGGCAAAAGTAGTCCAAAAAGGAAAGTTGACCGAAGGCGTTGTAGAGGAAATTCTGACTAAATCCTCCTCTCGTCCTTTTGGAATAAAAGCTCGTCTCGAAAATGGAATTGTTTGCCGAGTAAATGAATTCTTTTTAGGAAATGCTATGTAGCATAATATTAATCTGTATTTTAGCAGACCCAAATCGAGAGTTAAAGAAACGGAGCATCATCCTCCAAGGGAAAACTAGTATTTCTCACTGATACTGTATATCTTTGTTGAGTTATCTTTTATCCTGTAACATGCCCTCTTATTCCAATTATTATTATTTTATACCTTACAAAGAATGATATTTCATACCACTTTTACAATTACCAGACTTGACATTGTAGCATATGCAGCCAGATTCGATTCTAGGATTATAGAATGAAATTGGATATTGCATATTTGTTGTTCCTTCGCTATTTGGAATTAAGTTATTAAATGGTCCGTAGACTATAGACTCAGAATCTGATGGAATATCGGATAGACCATACATAAGATGTGATATTTGTACATGATATCTTATTGGATAGGTAAAGTTACCAATTTTATTCCACCATTCTATTCCAGTAAAGAGATTAGATGTTTCAAAAGCTATCGATGATAACAGTTCGTGTCCTTTGTTCAATGGTAGATCAAACCTTTCTGTTTGCTTTGTATTTCTATCCTCTAGAATATAACTAATGCATTCTTTTTCTGAATTCATAATAATTTGGCGAATATAGGAGTGGCCAACAATGGGTGATATTTGCTTGAATTGGTACTGGTTTACACCATTAAATATAGCATCAAATTTTCCATCATTATTAAATGAGCAGATGAGATTGAGCTCAGCAGGTAAATTCTGTATATTGAATAACTCCAGTAGATAAAGCATCCACGATTTATCTGGTATTTGGTTGCCCATATCTTCGATTAGCTCTATAACATCAGCTGCAGCAATAACTCCTCTTGGAAAGGCAGGTTTGCTGCTAGTACTACTATCAAGAATACCACAAAATGAACCCACCCAGAAATGCAATATAAAATAATGAAGTTATTGCTATGATATTTATTTACTATGTATATAGTTAGTATGGTTATTACTAGAACAGCTTTCCATTAAAGTATTCAAATAACAATTCGAGACCAATTTTTTCGGTGTTATTAGAGTTATAAAGGCAGTGTTACCTGGCATGAGAAGACAACGAGGAGATAGTAAATATTAGTTCTTCGGCTGGAAGAATCGAACTTCCACTCAACTCTGCTTATGTAAGCTCCATGTTCGCACTAGAGGGATTATCTGAATCTATGGCTTATGAATTAGAGCAATTTGGAATTAGAGTAGGTTTTGATTGAACCCGGTTTTATCAGAACAAACCTTATAAACTCGAGCACTTCAGCAAAGTGTTTTCGGCTGGTGCAGATGATGGTATTTGTTATAAACGTGACTGTATTCATTGGCTTATATGCTTAATAAATTCAGAGATTCATTGCAACCCCTAATGACAAAGCTTGGTATGACTTTTGCTTCATTTGGACTGTCTGCGAATTTTTGGACAACACTAAGCTTGGCAGCCTCCATAGCAGCTGGAGTTGTATATGCATTCACATCGCCAACAACAACGGTGTTACCCACTATAAGATTTTCTTGGCTTTATGGTTCTGTTATTGGCAGTATTCTTATTTTAATCTCAGGATTTTTTGATGTAATTGATGGCAGTGTTGCAAGGGCAACAAAACAAACTTCAATAAAAGGAGCGTTCCTTGATTCTTCTTTTGATAAGCTATCAGAATCCATTATATTTATAGGCATAGCAGTTGGCAATCTCGCCAATCCAATATTATGTATGATTGCATTATCCCTATCTATTATAGTCAGCTATGTTAGAGCGAGAGCAGAATCGCTTGGTGTAGAATTAAAGGGCATAGGTATTGGAGAACGGGCTGAAAGACTATTAATAATTGCAATAATAGGAATGGTTCCAGTTGCAGGAGCCATGCAGTGGGCAGTTGTTATGGTAGCTGTAATAGCTGGTCTGACACTTATCCAAAGAATTGCTGTAGTATTAAAAAATTTATAAAAAAGTATAGTTTGTATTACTAATGTTATCACCTGAGTCTACCAGACACACGTCGGTCCAATTCTGATCTAACTTTGACTATGCCGCGATGCACTGCACAGGAAACGCAGTAAAATTTAACATCTGTTGATGGCGCTATATATGCTCCTTGTGATCTCAATTCTTTGGCAAGAGTTGGTTCGACTAGAGTAATCCTTCCAGTAACCTTTTTTGCTTTATCGCGAGGTACCATTGCCCCACATTGGCTGCAATGCACTGTACCAGAACTACCTTTTCCACCCTTCGTCCGGCCTCTACTAGTTCGCTTCTTTGGCATAGTATAAGGGTAGGTGGGTGTTTCTATCCTTTTAAGTCTTTATATTGCTCATCATTATTATTGGTAAGATTCCGTAAATCTTGGCGATTGTAAGAAACCACAGATATGTCTTGCTAATAACAATAAATCTATGTTAGTAGTAGCAGGAGAATACTCTGATGAGTTTCAATAACCCTTACATTGATTTAAAAACTTCTTTTCATTGAATACTTCAGAGTAAAAGTAGATTTTTTTGGCAAAATGGATTCCATAGGATTAAAAAGGAAAA
>JBEVTH010000035.1:10903-12887 GCA_041156085.1 Candidatus Nitrososphaera maunauluensis | reverse complement strand
AGAGTAAAAGTAGATTTTTTTGGCAAAATGGATTCCATAGGATTAAAAAGGAAAAAGGTATCCCTGCTAACCAAAGTAAAATCAATTCCGGCATCATTTCTAATGTACTTTGGATCTTTCTTAAAACCGTTTGATTATTTTATGACAATTAAAGTTATACTACTAGCTCTGCTACGATCGCAATGGCGCAATTAAGAGGGAACTATCACCTCTTCAGGGGACAAAACGGTTGAATTAGTCGTCTTGGTTACAATCTATTCTGCAATTGATAGTTAGAAGGTTCTTAACGGAACTTAAGGTAGAGGAGCTATGCAGGTTTCTTATTTGGTCAAAATAACAAATATTTTGATGAATTAGTTTAATTAGCCAGATTATGGCAAATTTCAATATTTTTGCTAAAAATATTTTTGAATCATGTATCCTTCTAATAACATAGAAACATGCATGTTATTCATCCTAATTATTCAACACATTGCAAATACTGTCACACACTCCTTGTGGGCAAGATCCAATTTATAGTACACATGATTTACAATCACGATGTGGATTATGAAGAATTAATTGATTGTTGGTCAACCATTGAGATAGAGAGTAATGGATTATTGAACTAATGTTAGTTAGGGAATAATCCCATAAGTTAGATTGAATAATAATCGGTTTATTGTCGTTCCTACGTTGATAATTGTTGTATAATAATCAATATGTAGATACAATTGTATCATTTCAACCTATTCTATTTAAAAACTTCTTTTTTATTGGATACTTCCAAGTATTACAGGAATACTTTTTGTCAAAAAAGACTCTAGAAATTAGGAACCTAATCGAAAAGAAGAACTATACTCTAACAGACTCTAATTAATCGCTTTCGTAATATAAAAAATCAAATTATCTTTACATAAGTTCATGCTATTGATTTTTTAATATTATTATTATGAGATTCCTAAACTTACAGTTTAATATATCATCTTTTTCCTTTGCATCTAACATAATTTTTGCCTATTGTGATTCAGCATTTTGAATAAATTGTCTATTTCATTCGATGCGATATTAGATACAACTCTAATCAGAACTTTTAAGACTAAGTCGACGGGAGAAAACAATGAATTTCCTATTTTATGGAATTAAATAATAAATAATAAATACTTTGACAATAAATAGCAAAGAAAATGTATAAGATAATAATAATATTAATATTGAAATAATGGGTTAATTTAAAAAAACTCTATAATGAAACTGATCGATAAATTTCTAGTTTTAAGGATAATAGTAACAAATAGTCCTTTCATGTAAATAGTTAGTTTTCATTTCCGTATTCGACTTAATTCATGCGAATTTGTCACAAAGAAGGAAAAATAACGGTTTGTGCACTAACCATATTTTTATTCTCAATATTAGCCTTCAGCCAAATTATTTCAATTCCTGCAGTGTATGCTCAAAACTATAATCCAGTAAGAAACCCGTCTTCAGTGATACCTATGGCAACCCCACTAAGCACAAGTAGTAATTGTTTAAATCTGCCAATAGATAGTGCCACAGCTAGTGGTCAGCAAGATGCAAGCCACGGACCCAAATATGCTATAGATAATAAGCTTAACACTAGGTGGGCGAATTCTGGTAGGGGTTCATGGATTCAGGTTGATTTGGGCAACCAAAAGATTGTTTGCAGTGTAGATATTGCATGGTATTTGGGCAGCTCAAGACATTATAATTTTGTGATATCTGTTTCAAGTGATGGATCTACTTTTACAAATGTCTTTACCGGAATAAGTAGTGGAAAAACATCATCATTCGAAAGAGCTTCATTTACAGCAAATACAGCAGCAAGGTTTGTAAGAATTACAATCAATGGGAATAGTGCGAATAACTGGGCAAGCATAAGTGAACTTCGTGTTTATGGATATCTGAGCTCTCCTCCTCCTCCTCCTCCTCCACCATCCAGTAATCTTTATGATAATTTCGACGGGAGTGGTACATACACATTATC
>JBEVTH010000035.1:3593-10803 GCA_041156085.1 Candidatus Nitrososphaera maunauluensis | reverse complement strand
CAACAATATTTGGTTACTGCATCTAGTCCTACGCTTAAAATCGGTACCTGGTCGAACTGGAAGATAACGGCAGTTGGAAATCATATTGTGGTAACCGTAGATGGAAATAAGGTCATAGACTATATAGATCAAACTATGTCACCAAAAATGTCAAGTGGTGCAATAGCTATGTACAATGAAGATGCTTATGCACAATTTGATAATGTTTACGTTACACCTAGGTAGTCAATACTATTTATTTCGACCACTGACTTTCAGTTCTTTCTTCTTATGATAGTATCGCCCACTGAGATCAAATTTTTGCCCTTGTGCACCTTCATACATATATAATCTCTAGTTCAGGAAGGTTAAAATTTATTGGAAATATATTTATATATATTTATTGATATAAAAACATCTTGATGCGGTCAGATGAAGAGAATCTTTATGAAGGCATCCTGAGAATTATGTTATTCTGTAACTTTAATGATAAATTTGGTGCAAAAAAAGAGCATTGATAGCAAGGTCTCTTGTCGCAATCTCGATATTATTAATAACCACATATTGTATGTTGGGTCAGTATTTGTTGCCTGAAGCATATGCACAAACTAGTATATTGGCAGGCTGTGGTCCAACTCAAGGATCTGATCTTTCTCTAAGAGTGAATGTAGTTGGATTTTTGCCCAATACCTTTCTTCATTATGTGTTTCTACGATCTGATAATTCGGTGGCTTCTGGAGGATTTTCTTCTGGGACGTTTGGTCAAAATACCGTGGCCATTAACGTTGGCACTTATGTAGGCATCTATCGAATTTATATTTATGAGGATGATGTTAATTCATCTAATACCCAACAATTGGTATATTCATCAACTCTTACTTTACCTTGCAAAGCTAACCACTTTACAAATGAATATTATAGGAGTCATCCACAAGTAATCCAATATCTACTTGGAATTCAATCAATATACAACAAAATAAAAATTGGTGACTATTTAGTGGCCTCATACGGAAATGCATTATACGTTTTCGATTTATCTAATTTAAACACAACAGATCAATTGGCAGCACAGCTTCTTGCGGCAGAATTGAATATAGCAAATGGAGGGGTCAGTAGTTGTATTGACCATACAATATCTTCTGCAAACAGCCTTTTAAAAAGTCAAAACTACAACGGTCCGAATAATTTTCCCCGAACTACGAATAGTGAATATCTTAGTCAAATGCTTTCATTGAAGGAAAGACTAGAAGCATATAACAATATAGGCTGTGTCAATTGAATTGAATTTATCGAACCATTATATAAAATCGATAGTCTACAAGACTCTGGTGTTTAAAAAATGGTTCAGGGAACAGACAGATAATGTAAACTTCAGGCATACAAGTGAGACCATTCCATTTCAGACGGATGAAAAACTATGAAGTTGTCGTTGTCAGAGGACATACACTTTAATAATCTTACAAAAAAGAAAAATATAAGATGGTGGCGTATGAGTAATATTTTGCATGTCTTATTATCACAGTATTATATCAGTAATTCCTCTATGCATTTTTAAAATGAATGACTATGAAAGCACTATGTAAAACATTAGCTTCATCATCTTATCTGCTCAGGACATCATCAATTTCTGTATCTTTATTGTTGTCTCTCTTTACAATTTCGTTCTTTGTATTTTTTTCTGTTCTGATGGTGCATTCCGTTGCTGCAATTTCTACACATGCTGCAACTATAGATCCGGCAGTACCAAGAATTAAAGATTTTCATCTAAAGATAGTCGCAGTCTATAAGGGACTGAAATTCCCTTCTAGCATGGCATTCGTAGGCCCAAATGACATTTTGGTCTTAGAAAAAAATGAAGGCCTAGTGGAGAGAATTGTAAACGGCAAATTATTACCTCAGCCTCTCCTTCGTGTACCTGTTGCTACTATAGGTGAAAGGGGTATGCTAGGTATTGCTATTGCAAAAAATCAGACTGGATACACACATGTCTTCTTGTATTATACACAGTCGGGAGGAGGAATTACGGGTGACGATTGGTCCGGCATATCTCCATGCTGTAACGTTCTTTACAGATATGATTTTATAGATGATAAACTAGTAAATCCAAAACTGCTATTATCATTACCTGCTTCTCTTGGTTCTCTTCATAATGGAGGCAGATTAATTATAGGACCTGATCAAAATTTATACATTGGTGTTGGAGATATTGGCGGTCACGATACGCTGACTCAGAATATTCGTAATTCGACAGAGGCTATAGGAAGTGTTATTTATAGAATATCCCAAGACGGTAGTCCTGTCGGAAATATCTTGGGTAATACGGATCCAATAAACAAATTTTATGCGTATGGTATGAGAAACACTTTTGGCATGGACTTTGATCCGCTTACCAAACATCTGTGGGATACAGAAAATGGTCCAACTTTTGGTGATGAAATAAACCTAGTTGAACCTGGATTTAATAGCGGTTGGAAACAAATACAAGGATTATGGAAACCAGTTGGACCAAAAACATTTGAAGTGGAAGGACCGCTTATATCAAATCCCAATAATCGTTTGGTAGACTTCAGCGGCAAGGGAAAATACAGATCTCCTGAGCTTGTCTGGAATTACACGGTGGGTCCTACTGCGTTAAAGTTTCTCAGCTCTACCAAATTAGGAAAAGATTATGAAAATGATATGTTTGTAGGAGATATAAATTACGGGAACCTATACCATTTTAAACTAAATACCAACAGAACAGGATTACTGCTCAACGGTCTGCTAAATAAAGTTCTGGAAAAACCTTCTGAGAATTACAGCTTTCTCTTTGGAATAAATTTTGGTAACGGAATTACTGACCTACAGGTAGGACCGGACGGCTACCTGTATGTTCTATCCATACCAAACTGGGTTAAACAGGAAGGTAAATCGATTACAGGAGGAGAAATATACGTCATAAAAAACGCTAGCTAACTTTAATTTTTTTAACCGCATTGATGTGGAGCATGTCAAAACCATTCTACCCTTGTATGCAAGATTAAACCTCTATGTCGGCTTGTTACTACAATGCCATGTGATATTACCGGAACGAGGACGACTTGTTATTACCATCTATTTTACTTATTATTATAAATGGTATTATTTCTACCGATATTATTGATGCCGTTAAGTTTTATAGGGTAAGGTATATTGTTTAGATGGTTATTTTCAAATAGGTTGTTTTTAGGCTGATTATCCGCAAAGTAAAATCCAAAAGTATTGTTTGTCATCGTGTTGTTATAAACATGGTTGCCTGAAGAATTTTGTGCTATTTGAATCCCTATGTGGTTTGATTTTACTTGGTTATTATAGACTTTATCATTTGAAGACTGAAAAATAGAAATACCTGTTTTCTCATTATAAGCATAATTTTTCGTTGCTGTCGAGTTATTAGTGCCAACTGAAAACATTAATCCTGCCTCTTTATTGTTATGTATCATATTGCTATCAAATAAAACGTTGTAGCACCTTTCCGAACAAATTGCTCCTATATTGCTGTTATTATACGCGATATTTCCAATAAAGCTCAGATCATGGCTTTCTGCATGAGGATATATGCCATTTCGAAGGTTATTGTAATATTTGTTATCTTTTATTGTAATGAATCCAGCAGAATAAGAATAAAATCCATCCCACATGTCGTGGAAAGAATTGTTTAATATTCGACTGCCATTCCCGCCGCCATGTTGATATGAAAGGCCACTTCTTGATGAATTTGAAGCAAATCCTAAGAATGCAAGCTCAGAGTTTGAAATATTTGCATTTCCTTTATCGATTATTATATATGGTCTTGCAATGGAGCCGTTTACATTTTGAGTAATTACATGATTCGAAAAGGGATCCCATGACGTTATTTTAACGCCATCAAATATTGCATTGCCCGAAATCGAAATGAAATTGGGCTCACTCTCCTGAAGTATCTTGTTTGTTATTTTTAACCATGATGTATCAGAATGATTTATTGTAAGCTTAGCGTGCGGATTAACTTTCACAATGGCATTGAGAATCCATACGCCGTGCGGATCTTTTTCTAGCACGCTTTTATCATTTATAGCCCTTTCTATTTGGGATAAATTTGCATTGCATGTTACAGTTATTGTATTTGTATATATGTTATAATTAATGCATTTTGATGCTGCGGCTGATGTTTTTGCTGAAGAATTTTGTGCAGAAGTCGAAGCTGACGAGAATGATAAAAGAGCTACCGATATGAATATAGTTACTATTGTCGTGGTTATGGAGACATTCAACATGCCACGGAATATACCTGGTATTTGCCTGAAATAAATAGATAGTGACGGAAAACTATCTGAGTCCAGACTTTCAATAATTTTCCAAATGCCAGACACCAGATATGACCTAAGGAGATCGACTACTATGTAAACCATTTTTTATTTGTCAATGGCTCGTCATTTCTATAACTTGTACCGTGAATGTTGCTGTTGAATTATTATTATTACTATTTGTCGCGGTACATCTTACTATGGTATTTCCTATTGGAAAGACAGAGCCTGAAGGTGGACTACAAACAAGACTAGATTGACTGCTCGTATTGTTATTATTCATAGCAGAAGGCACAGGATAACTAACGACCGCTCCAGACGGTCCGGTGGCAGCAACTACCATTGGCGGTAACGTTATTACAGGATGCAGGTAAGGCGTAGCCTTATTATATCTAATATTATCTGCGTTCGATGAAACTTTCTGAAGATATTGAGCCACACTTACAGGCGGACCCAATGCTAGCGGCATTATCACATTATCAAAATAATTGAGAAACGATTTATTATCTGTTAATGTATGGCCCCAAATCCCCAAGTCTATTACTTTTCCTTTTTTGTAATTTATATAATAGGTTGCAATAGTGGGATTGGGATATTTCCTTGACGAATAAGATGCTTGATAATTAATCAATATTTTGGCTTTTGGGTTAGTAACATACTGCTCTTCGCTATGAGTATAGTTGAATGGATTATTTTTAAAATACACCTTTATAGAAGAAGGAACGTCAAAAAAATTACTTCCTGTCCATTCCTTATTTTCATTTAGCCATCTCTCACCAATGCTAGGGGTTGCACCTTTCCCATTGAGGTTCCAATAATGGCCGTTCAGTAACGTAATGCTGTCATTCGCCTTGTTGTAACTTACTTCAGCAAACAATGTATTTCCTTCAGTAAATACTATTATGCCGCCATTACTAACAAACTGTTTAAGATTATTGTACTCTGATTGTGTGGCATATTCATTATGAAATAGAAACAAAACATCATACGCATTGCTCCCATTAGTTTGAAATATTTTTCCTTGGTGCACATCTATATCTGTCATACGTGTTACAAAGGGGCTATTGTTTTTCACATGCTGTAGCAGAATATTAAAGTAATCTATGTAAGGAATATTCGGAGCTTTCGAGGAGTGTGCATAATATTGAATCGATTGAAATGGTCCATGTGGTATTGGCCTATTTTTTAGCAAGTTGAGATCAGTTGTTATTATTTTATTTGAAACATCCGATAGGCTATATTTTTTGTAGAAATTATAGAATGAGCCGTTTCTGTAAGCTGCATAAGTGAATACAGGCTCAACGAATGCAATTCTTTTATTGTATATCTGTGCTGGAAGATGGATTGTGACGTCTGCCCAATTCTGATCGCCAGTGTTGTCTGTAACTCTTGCTCTTACTAGGTATGATCCGGTCTTATTCAGAACAATCGGAAAAGACCATCTGGACCAATTTCCTGGTGTTATTGGAGCGGCTAATCTATATTTTCCAGTGGCATTGAAGGGAATTTTGCTAACATATGCTTCTACTTTTTTAACTGTTGCCGAACCGGCATCGGTATTGGAAGAAACTGTACCATTAATAATGAAAAAATGAGAAAATACTAACTGATTTTGAGTTTGAGGGTTTGTGATCGCAATTGATGCTTGATGATTATGTTTAGTTACACTCTCAGCTGCAATTGCTTTGTGCCAATTCAAATCGAATAAAAAAGGCACAACAATGGACAAAAGAATGCCTACTATAAAAAAAGCTAAAGTGATTTCCTTTAATTTCTTCATAATTCCCACAAAATCTTAACCACAATAGTGGCTGGTGACGTATAAATGTATAAAATTACTGTTATCAATAATGATCAATGCTGATCAACAGGTTAATAATTATTCACTTCACAATGACTTCTCCTGACATAAATGGATGAATAGTACAAAAGTATCTTACAATGCCCGATCGATCAAAGTTATGATCGAACGTTTGACCTGGCGCTAATATCCCTGAATCAAATTTGTTCATAGGAGAGTAGTTTGTCGCTGCAGCTCCTTCAGTTACTGTATGAGGGACAGAATCATTATTAGTCCATTTAACGGTGGTAGCTGCAGCTATATTCAGCGGCGAGGGAAGGTAAGGCTTGAGCGTACTTGCATCTGATGCGAACTTGACTATGGAAACAAATGGGGGATCATATGCCACATGTGATTTCATTGCTGCTTTGTTGTTTTCGCCTGTCACCATGGTATTATTATTGTTGTTACCTTTTGGATTGTCTACATTGTTTACCGTTGTAATCCCCTTAACTGACAGCTGCGGATAATATACTCCAGATCTTAGATGTATGGTTATCTTAGTGTCGCTAGAGGATGAGTTATCATCGATAGCAAAATTTACTGCTGTTGTAGGAGCAATAGACGGTTGTTGTTGTCGTGCTTGACCGGATATAATGGTGGTTGTAACTGAAGATACATCTTCTATGATTCCTCTTGGAATACTCATCTGTAGAGAGAGTGGTACAGACGACGACAATGAACTACTGCTTTGGCTCTTGTTTGTCGACGCATAAACGTCTATGACATTTTTATCCCCGATAGTCGATGCCTGTAAACTTTGGATATCCATATTTGAAGGCGACTTTATTTCCACTGGAAATATATCTTGTCTTTTGTTATCTACATTTACGGAGTCTAGTTTGTATATGTGATAACCGCCATAGTATATATCCCCTGACGGAGATTGTGCAATAGAAGTAACAGGCTCGAAAGGATAATGTTTCAATGCAATATGTTCTTGTTTTATTATTTGTTTATTCTGCAAGTCCAAAGTGAGTGCATAGATATCTCCGTTGTACGCTGCCACCAAAAATTTGTTTTTGAGCTGAGGTATCTTATCTCCAACATAATACATCGCTTGTGTTGGAGTAATAGTTTGCCAATA
>JBEVTH010000035.1:0-3493 GCA_041156085.1 Candidatus Nitrososphaera maunauluensis | reverse complement strand
GCTCCTCCTGAGTGATATCCTATTGAAGCAGGTATTTTATTAAGAAGGACCACCATATCTGTACCGTGGTTGTTATTATCGGTAAACCTTAAAACTCTGTTAAAAATCTGTAGCGGTTGTCCAGTTTTACTATTATTGTCTATGGATGCATAGTACAAATATACAAAGTGATTTTGTTCAAATTTCGGATCGATTGTTAAACCTAATAACCCTTGTTCCCAACTAACGTAATAGTCAGAAAGCGTTGCAAAGGGTGTCGGTAGTAC
Source organism: Candidatus Nitrososphaera maunauluensis (assembly GCA_041156085.1). Taxonomy (GTDB): domain Archaea; phylum Thermoproteota; class Nitrososphaeria; order Nitrososphaerales; family Nitrososphaeraceae; genus Nitrososphaera_A; species Nitrososphaera_A maunauluensis. The sequence goes on along the minus strand of JBEVTH010000035.1, from coordinate 3,227 downwards.
TTTGTCGTCTTTCATTATTCTTATTTTTCCAGTGTTTTTCTCTGTGAAAAACAGCCTTCCATCAGGAGCAAATACCATGTTAGCTATCAAACTATTTAATATCCCATTGTTTTTATTTCCAGAAATATCCTTTAGGCTACCATCAAAAGTCCAGTGTCCTACTAAACCGTCTGAAACAATACCTGGCGAGTCATTGGAAAAAAATATTTCCTTTACTTCATTTTCATTTATTGTCCTGTTATAGAAACGAAAATCGTTTATAATTCCTGACCACCAATTACAAGTTAAACAGAAAGCCGACGACCCTATACTCAAAGGCGTGGCTGGATCAGAGACATATTGTCCATTGAACCCCGTGCTTCCAAGCAGAACCCCATTTTTATATATTTTAATCGATGAACCATCAAAGGTTCCCACTATATGAGTAAAGGTATCGTTTGAAATGGGTGCTTGAGCCGACACAGCACGTTGTCCTATTTTGTTAAATATAGAAAAACTTACAAATTGTGCAGATGATGATTTATGTGTATCTAGCGACCAGCCTGCAGTTGATCTTCGGTTAGTATGGGAAATAACAGCACCATATGACTGCGGATTGTTTTTGGCATTTTTTATCCAAAATGAAATAGAAAATTTGCTAGGATCAAGTTTAAATGAATTAGGAAATTCGATGGCCTCCATTCTTTTGGCATCTAGTTCTATTCCTAAATGACTTTTTCCACTAACAAATCTTGGCTCCCCTGAATTCGTGTATATAAGGGATGAATTACTTGGCACGATGTAGCCGACCAATCTATTCATTAAAGGATCACAGTGTATTGATTGCATAAGGTCGTACTTTGTACATCCATAGAATCTTGTCTCACTATTTTTATTTCCATTCTCTCTGGCTTGCTGCATCTGATCTGTATTCAATGATGATGTGGATGTCGAATATGTATATACGGATAGTATCAAAAAGGCAAGCAAAACTATAGAGATAATTATAGGAATAACTACTTTCTTCTTCAAAATATTCTGTCCTCAAATCTTGTTTGCTTGGCAGATCCTTCTACAATACTCATAATCTATTACCAATAATAATAAAATGCTTTGTAGGTAGTAAGTACATATAGTACAACTATAACTAAACCCTTTCTCGTCTTTCTATCTCTTCTCTCTCTTTATTGGTTACGAAGCCATGTATTGTTTTTGTATTTTGCCATGACTTGACAAATAATGCTTTTAAAAATGCCGTAAATGCGTAAATAGAGAATAGGTTGTATATTGGCAGGTATGCGACGTATTTCAGCCCTTCTCCAACACCATATTGTTTGACTAATACCAAACATTGCATGGCTATAATAGATCCCACTAGAACGAACCAGATCTGCAACGGAACGAAGGCATACAGATATGGATAATATCCAAATATTACATTATATATTGCGTTATATCCAGCAATAAGTAAAATCAAAAGACTTGACAAAGTTGCGAATGGACCTAGCCAGTAAATATTTCCCAGTATATCTCTTGGCCCTAATACCCTTCTCCTTAGTAAGCCTATAAATCCCTTAGCCCACCTTGCCCTTTGCCTAATCATAATTTCAAAGGTCGGAGGCTTTTCATCATAATCTATAGAAAGAGGTGCAAATGCTATTTTGTGTTTTTTCTTTAGAAGCCTGCAACTTAGCTCAAAATCATCTACCAAATGATTGGTAAAGTTTCCAACTTCGTTTAAAACATCTGTTCTAATGATATAGCCGGTTCCTCCTAAAAAGACCTTTTTATTAAGAAAGCTTCTGGCAGTCATATATGGTGTCGACCATAAATCTCCCTCCAATGCAAGCAACTTTGTAAGAATGTTATAATCTCGATTACTGGGTACATATCTGCCTTGAACCGCTGCATAATTGTCCTCAAATAGAGGAAGTGCTGTCTCTATAAAGTCTCTAGAAACCATTGCATCACTGTCTAGTATCATTATATACTTTCCATTTGCCCTTCTGAGGCCCTCGTTGAGGGCTATGCCTTTACCAGTTTCTTTGGTTCTAAAATCAATAGATCTTACTCGCTTATCGTGGACTTGTGCTTCATAAAATGTTCTATCATCACAGTTGTGGCATATGACTATTACTTCTATGTTTTTGTGAGTCTGTAATAAACAATGGCGGACTGTTTTTCCTATTACACTTTCTTCGTTTCTTGAAGGAATAATTATACTACACAAATCATCATCATTATTGTCAATATCACGAAGCCCGGATCGGAATATTTTTTTATTATTAATAAGATAATGCCCATTTTTTCTAGCTTCGATAATTTTTTGCATCTGGTGATTCTTGACCTTGTTGAAGGCGAAGAGATAGATACAGAAAATAAATATTGATACAAGAACATAGAAGAAATAAATGGATAGGAGCGGCAGGGTAAAGTAAAAGAGGTTAGTACTACTATCTATCAGAGGGCTTATACCAGATATCCATTGGTATATAGTAGAACTTACAGAAATTAACCAGAGTGATACCAGAACACAAAATAGAGTCATCCATCGCTTTTCTTGTTTCATTTTAGTGTCTATCTCTGTATTTGATTTTTGGCATTAGAAGTGTTTTTAATGTCACAGATATATATATGTCTATAGTGTTATAAGATCTTATAATAGAATTATAATGAGAAGTCTGAAAAGGTCTAAGAGAAACAACTTTGTTATTATGTTTTTCTTGCTGTTATGTTTTTTATTAGTCGGATTTTTATATAGAACGGCAGAAAAAGAACAGCAAGTGGCCGACGCTCAGCTTCTTCCTATTCCTCCATCTATCCAGCAACCGAACAACAACAATACAACTCCTTCTCACTTTGGAGAGTCAAGTCAAACCACTAAAAGTAGTAGTACAAGCAACGCTGCTCCTCCTCCTATTATTGAATTTCTTACGAACTCATTAATAGAGGGTAAGAATGTGCTTAAGGTCAAGATAACCACAAATAAATCCGATCTTCAGTACGCAGAAATAAGATATGTTCAGAATGGACAAGTGGTCACAGAAGGCTTGGTAAGAGACCCAAATAACGTTTACAAAACACTGATTGATGCACATTCACCTTCTGCATTAGTTGTAGTGAATGCCGTCGATATAAATGGAAAAAAGACAACTGCGGTTAAGGAATTAAACGTAACTTCACTTCAAAACAACATCTACGGACAAATATCAAACCTGTTATATGATGTTGGAAAGATCGTAGTATCT
>JBEVTH010000034.1:0-16627 GCA_041156085.1 Candidatus Nitrososphaera maunauluensis | reverse complement strand
TATTATAACCGTGGGAACTTGTTTTTCGGTCACAATACTGTGGAATACAGTGTAATATGTCCTGCTCTAGTAAGAAGATTGGATTTTCCCTAACGAGACATAAAGAAGATTGGATACCTATATCGTGTCTTTCGCATTAATTCGTGAGTGAGTATAATTCCTTATTGTAAAACTTTTATAACTTCGTTGTCTAGGATGAAGTATATGAAAATCGTTTGTCCCGACTGTAAATCCCCAGCGGAACTCTCCGATAATTTTACATTTGTAAAATGCTCAAAATGTTTATTGGATTTAACCTATGGCGAGTATGTAAAGTACGTAGCCTATAAGGATAAAAGATACAGTAATATATTAAGTGATTATAAGACCTAGACTTATCTTTCTTTGATGCTGGTTATTCCGGATTTAGTAGTAGATTGTCCCAACTTCAGACTTAGGCTTAAAGGCTGATAATATATTATTTACGATCTGTCCTGTTTTCATCATCTTTGATTGCCTTTCTAGTTTGCTATACACCTAAAATCTGTTTGAGAAGCGCTCTATAGTCGACGTTCTCTTTTGTGCTTCCAGGTGAAGGAAGTTCAAAAATCAAAGGAATTGGTCTCTTTGCCCTTAAGTCTGTGAGGTTATATCGAATTTTTTTACCTATATCATCACTTAAAAGTACCAAACCGACATCATTGGTGCTACCAAGTTTATTTATTTCAGAAAGTGCTTCTGCCGAGGAATCAGCTTTGATCCCCTGAACTCCTGCAAGTTTAAAACTAGTGATAAATACTCGGCTTCCGATCGCTACTACTCGCACCTTATTTTCAAATTCCTTTAATTTCAATCCCTTTTAATCTTTTTGCGAAAGCACATCAAAAATTTAGAATTCTCCTTATGAATTTTTGTGTCGCCAAAAAATTGCGGGTAATGTAGAAACGATGACAGTAGAAGTAACACGGGTCATGAAATTGAATTTTGGATGCTTAGTGGGAGGAAGAAGCTTGAGTACATTTACTTCAAACAAAACATTTGTTTTTATAACATAACTATTATGTCAGATCGTTGGCAGCAAAAAAAGGACAACTTAAAATCTTGTTTATAGTTGCTTTAAGTCTTGGGATATTCGGCATTATACTCTCTGCATTCTTGGCATCGTTTGCATTTATGATATTTTCATTGCCAAATTTGAGTTTATCTATGTTCTTTGGTTACAAATACTACACACATGACAAAAAAATGCAACAGTATGAAGAACGAAAAAGAAGAAGCAGCGGTAGAAAAAGGCATTAATGAACAAGCATTATAAATATTACAATAGCTGCAAGACCCCCAAATAAAATCATCGTCGCTTTCCACATACCGACAGTGGCTGTCTCACTAATATCCCACATACCCCCACCAAATCCGCTCTGTCTATATTTTTTCTTGATCTCTGCATAGCTATAGATCCTCTCAAAGTCGGCTGATGGGGTCCATTCTCTCCGTACAGGAGTATGATCGGTATAACCATAATGGCTATTAATGTCATAGTTTTTTCTTGCCTGTTCATCAGAAAGAACTTCATAAGCTTCAACGATCTGCATAAATTTTTGCTTCGCTTCTTCGGAATTTTTATTTCTGTCAGGATGATACTTTAATGCCAAAATTCGAAAGGAGCGTTTTATCTCTGTCTGAGAGGCAGTATTATTAACTCCCAATATCTGATAATGGTCTGACACTTTTTGTATAATAGCTTCTTCAAGTAAATAATCATTTTTATTAATAATTATACATAATAAGCCGTTCGTAGATATTCTAATGTTTGGAGGATATTTATCTAGTCATCTTTTACATTGCAATGGTAGGTCCGTCTCTGTTAGTAGTTAAGGAAACAAGGGCGAGACTATTGAATTTAAAGAGTGGAGCTAAAGCACTCATTTTTTTGCCTTTAACAGTGAGTATGCTAATGATCTACGTTATTTTTGCGAGAGATTTGGTATCTCAAATTCCTTTACTGAATCTCTCTTGGCTTGGATATAATATTGCTCTAGGGCCATTTGGTGATAAGGGGACATTTGGCATATTGCCATTTTTACCAATGTTAGTGTACGTTTTGATTCATGTCAATTACTTTGAGGAGCTCTATTTTAGAAAAAACATAAAGAGAGTTATTATCTGGGCATTTCTTCATATCGCTATGGGTGTTGCAGTTCACGTTGCACTTGTATTGCTACCACTAGGATTTTTCTATCGTCGAATCTATAACAAATATAGTATTAATCATGCATACACTCTGCATCTGACAACGAATTTGGTACTTATTGGAATATCTCTTGGCGCATATTTCCTGTTACCATCTGGCTCCTAAATCCAAACTATATTTATCTTAGTCAGGTTTGATGCTAAATCATGAATTATCAATTGAATAGATCTATGACCAGAGTTACTTGATTGCTGGTATTCTTGTTGGCGACGACCATAAAAAGTATTTTATATATTTTATTGTATTCTATTGTATACTTTTAAACTAGTGGCTTTCATTTCTAAACTAAGATCCGTTATTTTTTTATTTACGGAGAATTAGTAGTTGAATTATCGATAGAAGTATGACAGGGCTCGTTGTTAACACAAGTTGTAGTTGTAGTTTGACATGTTCCATTGCCGAAACATAAATTCATAGTTTGAATATTTTGCTCTTTCGCCTCAGCATTTACCGGTAGTAAATATTCAAGCAGCAATACTGAGACAATTAAAGCGTAAAAAGCCAAGATAAAAATAGATGATAAAGAAGCGTTGTAACGTGTCATATTATTCAATCTGCCTCACAAATATATCTGAACTATGAAAAATTTTTAGCGTTGTATTTTGAAGAACAAATACAACTATCCGAGAGGTTATTTTGTCTTGCCCATCATCTAATTAGTTGTTTATACGCAGTGTAAAAAACATAATGAGGAACAAGCTTTTATTTTTATTAACAAGTCCTAGCAGATGTACCTATGAATTCTATAAATGCGATGCAGAAAGAGATTAGCTATCAGATAGATGAGTTGCCAAAGTTAAATTTACCAAAGCAAGTTGACTTAGACAACTTCTTAATAGTTGGAGCTGGTGATTCATATGTTGCTGCACTGATTACACAGTTTCTTTCCAATTATAAAGCAATATGTTGTACTCCAATGGAGATTGTAAACAATCCAAAAATTCTAAAAAACCACAGGCTTTACATAGTGTCGGTTTCAGGCAATACGAAGTCAAACATACTTGCCGCTAAGATTTCCAGAAAACAAAAAATTCAAACAACTGCGATAACTGCAAATCCAGAAAGCATACTTGCTAAAAATTGTGATGAAATAATTGAGCTCCGGTATAAAAGCACAGGGATCCCGACTTCTGGCACTATAAGTTTTACCTCCAGTCTACTATGCTGTCTCTCTCTAATAGGCAAGATCAACCTTTTAGATCATCTAACATGGATTTATAGACAAACAAACAACGAGGTTGAGAATATTATTTACTCTACTCCCGAAAAGGCTTCTTCTTATGTGTTCTTAGGCGAAGGAATATTGTTTCCAGCTGCAATTTATGGATCATTAAAAATAAATGAAGTTTTTGGAATAAGGTCTTTTGCCTATCATTTTGAAGAATTCTGTCATTCTCCTATATTTAGTATCAAAAAAAATGATAAAATGATGATTCTTGGAAACAAAGAATATGATAACACATCAGATCAGAAACTGAATAAGAAGATAAAAAAATTGGGGATTGATTCTACCTTTGTGAATTGTACTACCTCTAAAAGTAATATTAAAAAAATGCATGTGATAGAAACACTGCTAAAATCGATCATTTTCTTGCAGTTATATGTAGTTAAACAAGCTGCTAGAAAGCGAGTAAAGAATTGCTTTTTCTTAAAGAATAAAGACTTACTAAAATTAAGTTCAACTTCTATTTATGGTGATATTATTTAATGGTCTAGATAATCAAGATAAAATGAACTGGTGCTAATAGAAAAACAACGATCATTTCATAAGTTTGATGCAATCACTAACTGAGCGTCATTTCTGTCATGTCATCTTAATCAGTCGAGAAGATTTAAACATACATAGAATTGTATCAATCAATTGGTTTCCAACTTATAATTTTAGAAATGTAGTTAAAAACTGCACTAGAAAAATTCAGAAAAACATTGATGTATTTATATAATTACTATATTTTATTTAAAATGTGTTATATTTCAATGTATTTAACAATTATTTTAGGAAAAAATAGTTGCTGATAAAACGAATATGAAATACTTTCAGATCTTTTAAATTCGATGCAGGTGAAATTACCTGTTACCCATGCATCCTGACGACCTAAATGCTATTTGGCTATGTCAAGAATGTAAATCTAGTTTTGTTTTCCATTCTGATGTTGAGGATCACAAAATAAAGACAAGGCATTCGCCAATAGATAAATATGATTTGGTATCAGGTGAATTACTTGCTTAGGTCGGGAATATGGTTGTCACGCAAGTGAATCCCATAAAAGTATGTTGATTTCACTAAGAGTTAAGTCGTCCAAAATCTATTTATCTGCGAATAGGACATTTGAATTCAATGGGCAGATTTCTGGGAAGAAAGCATCGTGACAAATTCGTCCCTGGTCCTTCCGAAGATTCAACACAGCAGGGGTATGTCGCCAGCAACATTGACGACCTTCAGAAGCATGACTTGTACAAGAAAGGTATTGATCAGATGGCGAATGAGAAACTCGAAGATGCTATTCGTAGCTTTGATCTATCCATAAGAATTGATCCCAATTACGTTGATGCATGGATTAAAAAAGGATATGCTCATTTTCACTTAGGTGAATATACTGCTGCCCTCTCCTGCTACGATAAAGCTCTTAATATTGATCTCAATAACGCAGAAGCCTGGAATTTGAAAGGCCTCTCATATTATAAGATGAGGAATTATGACGGAGCTATACGAGCATGTGAGAAAGCGATCGATATAGACCCTACTGATGCAATGTCATGGTACAATAAGGCATGCTACCTTACGCTAATTGGTAAAGTGGACGAGGGCATGGAAGCCTTGAAACGTTCAATAGAAATAGATATTTCATTTGCCAAGAAGGCCGTACGAGATAGTGATTTTGATAATGCAAGAGCAGAGGAAGGCTTTATGAGAATTATTGAAGTGGTAGTCTTAGAATCGATAAGGCAGGGATATGATTACGTCGGTAAAATTGTGTGGATTACCGGTATGGGTACTGAAGAGGTGGAAGATGCAATGATGCGTCTATCAATGAAAGGTTTAACGCTTAAGAGGGAAAAGAAGTCATTTGCAAGCAAAGAAGAATATTATGAACTTACAAAAGACATTGCTGAAAAAGTGGGAACCGCAAAACGTTCTGGCTTTTTTGGAAAAGGAAAAGAAATCTATGCACCTTTGCAACAATTAAGAGATATTAGCCAGGTCATTAATAGAGCTAAAGAGTCTGTAGAAAAGGGTGACGTAAATGCAACTCTTGATAACTTTGATCTATTGATAAGTCCTGCCAAACACGGAAGTGCAATGATTGAGCAATTCTTTGACGAGCATCGAGATCTAAGGTTGTTTCAAATTAGAATAAAGGACAAAGGTCAAGAATATCTTAACTCACATAAACCTGATCTAATAAAACTTCTTTTGGACATTGATGCTAAAGTAAGAAATGGGCCAGTCACAAAAGCAAAAGATTAGAAAATTTTTTTATGTATTACCAATTAGGATACGAAATTGCTATTCTTACACAATAATACATTTTCTAGTACGAAGTAATTTTAAAACAGCATGCAGCCGTTCACACACAAGAATAACGGTAATTATTAATGGCTTATATATAATAGAAGGAAGATAAGATGTGAATTGTTGGATAAGGAAAAGAGAAGTTCAAGAGTTCCAAATGAAATCAAATATGTCTTGATTGTTGTAATTGGGATTGTAGTTATTTGGCTAGGTATTAGGTTTGTATTTGGTGTCAATAACCCCTTTTATGTAGTTGCAAGTGAGAGCATGGTACCAGTTCTCAAGGTAGGAGACTTATTGCTTATTCAACATGCTAATAGTGGTTCTACATCTTCTTCCTCGTTTGATAATTTGAAAATTGGCGATATTATAGTCTTTAAATCTCCTGGAATAGTCGAAGACATAGGACAACGCGAAGTTATTGTACATAGAATTGCAGATATTCAGTCTGGTCCACAAGGAGAAAGAATTGTCACAACAAAAGGTGATGCCAATGATGGATCAATACCGGGGGTCGATAATCCTATCAGGGAAGGTAATTACATTGGAAAGGTCGTTTATGTTATTCCTGGAGTTGGATTGATTACAAAGACAATCAGCCCTCCAGTAAACTATATTCTTATTGCAGTTATTCTTGTAATACTATTCTTCTTGCTGCGTAAAAGAGGAAATGAACAGAGAAAGGAAAGGCCCGTAAGCTAAGATGAAAGGATGGGTATATGTATACATCTATATCCTTCCCATTTTCAAACGCTCTAGAAACTTTTTCGAATATGCTATCGGCATATGATGACAAATGTAATACATCAGAATAATAGGAAGATATATGCCATTTTTAGCAAGAATCGGGTAATAGATCTAGATATGTTAATATCCCAAAAAGGGTGACTATATAATAATGTCTAATGCAAAAATTTTTGCTGATGTAAGTGAGAAGGAGATTACAAGGACGATTGCTGGTATGTTTAATGAAACAATGGCTGAATATACTGATTCTGATGTAATAATCGTTGGTGCAGGTCCAGCAGGATTAACTGCTGGTAGAGATCTAGCAAAAATGGGTATAAGAACACTTATCATAGAACAGAATAATTACATAGGTGGGGGTTATTGGGTAGGAGGATACATGATGAATCCCGTAACCGTAAGAGCACCAGCTCAAAAAATCTGGGATGATCTCGGGGTGCCATACCGCAAAATCAGAGAAGGACTCTATGCTACATGGGGACCGCACGCTTGTTCAAAACTAATTGCTGCCGCCTGTGATGCAGGAGTTAGGTTCTTACAATTGACAAAATTTGATGATCTGGTATTAAAGAATAAGCGTGTGAGCGGCGTAGTTGTTAATTGGATGCCTGTATCTGCTTTACCCAGAAATATCACCTGTGTCGACCCCGTAGCATTCGAAAGCAAAATTGTGATTGATGCATCAGGACATGATTCTGTTGCCGTAAAGAGATTAATGGACCGTGGTTACGTAAAATGGAAGGGTATGGATCCATTGTGGGTCGAGGGAAGTGAAGATGCAGTAGTCAACCATACAGGTGAAGTGTTTCCTGGCTTAATAGCAACCGGAATGTCTGTTACAGAGACTCATGGTCTACCAAGAATGGGTCCAACGTTTGGTTCTATGTTGTTGTCAGGCAAGAAAGCTGCAGAAATAGCATTGGGCAAACTTAAAGAAATACCAGTTCCCATGAGATAGATGGTGAAATAGACTTCTTATTTTATTTAATCCGTTTGAATTAGACTATAATCATTTGAAATCACGACAATAACACTAATAATTATTTTGAGATTTCCACATATGCATCTCAAACTTTATTCAGATCCTTTAACAAAAACGTTGGACTTGTTTAGAGTGGCTGATGAAGTTAGAAGCATTTTTTCAAATTGCAATATAATAATGACAGTAGATGTCAGACCCCCATTTTTACAATATATCACTGAATTAGATCTTGGTATTATGGCAGAAAATATTGCATCAACAAGAATAGCCGAAATAAGACAGCCATTAGATCATAAAAAGAGTAATAGTGTTAGTAATAACGAGGCGCAAAAACGATATCGGTGTCCAAGCCCAGAGAGCATAACCTATGAAAAAAATCTTATTACAAATAAAATTAATAATAAAAATAAATTCCAACAGCAACAAGATCAACCAAATTCAATATTGTACGATGGTTTTATGCTGCAAAGATTACTTGGGTCTTTGATTCCTGACAATGAAAATTCTATTGATAATCTTCATGTCATATTTGACAGTAGATTAACTTGTACATTTAGTGAAGATGATTGGCGATACCATGGCCGGGCTATTATTTGTGGAACTCCTTCGATTATTTCTACTACGGGAATAGTGGAGGCCCCTGCTAAACCAAGGGAATATTATCTTAAGCAAATGCGACTAAATGCCTCTAACAATGTCCATACAGAAGCACAATACTATGAAGTAGAAAAAGAGGAATTGAAAAGGGAATTTGCTGGAAGATATCTTGAATATGAAGATACTCGAATCAATTCCGTAGCAACAGGTTACGTCTTACAGGCTTGCTTCTTCTTTTTAGCGAATGGACACCCATTTTGTGACGACAAGAAATGTAGGCTATATAATGCTCACTGGCAGGAAGATTTGATATACTGCCAAATAGAAAACCCAAAATTATGTAAAAAACATATTTTATTATTACGTAAGGGTTTTATATAACAAGTCGAAGGACAGGTTATCTTAGACCAACCTTCTATACAAAAATATTTTTTATTCTGCTGCGAAGCTAAAATTTATTGTATACCTATATACATATCTGTGCCACGAAAAATACGAAATTCTATTTATTTTGTCATTGTAGGCCCACTAAGGTGAAACGGAACTATCATATCAATATTGACATGGCAGTCATAACAATAGCTGAGCCTATTATATTATATATTATATTAGGACAATAATACAAAAGAACTTTATAAAATTTGTATCTTGTCATAAGAAAAAGAGTTTTTGATGTTAGTTTTCGAGTTATTTGTAGAGACTATGTGAATGCAATGAATATTTTGTATCGCAAGATGTTAAACAAGAAAGTTCAAGATTTCCGAACAAATTATTAAATGGTCATGTAACTTAAATTGTAATTAAAACATGTCAAATAACATGTCTGTGACTGATGATGCCGAGTCAGACAATGATAAGTCTAGGAAATCATCACCACCTAAAATTTACGATGTAATTATTATTGGATCGGGTCCTGCAGGCTACACCGCAGGTGTTTATACTTCCCGTGCCAAGCTTAAGACACTTATTATTTCAGGCACCCTCCCTGGAGGTCAATTAATGACGACAAGCGAGGTAGAGAACTACCCAGGCTTTCCAAACGGAATTTTTGGACCTGAGCTTATGATGAATATGCGGCAACAAGCAGAACGGTTTGGTTCAAACGTTGTTGATGATGAGGTGATCAGGGTAGATTTTAAACAAAGACCCTTTATAATTACAACCCATTCCGAAATCTACGAAGCTGAGTCAGTCTTAATTTGCACCGGCGCATCGCCACGTAAATTGGGTATTCCGGCAGAAGCGCAGTTTGCTGGTAGAGGAGTGTCATATTGCGCGACTTGTGATGGCCCATTTTTCAAAGGCGAAGATATTCTGGTAGTTGGTGGTGGAGATACAGCTATTGAAGAGGCTACATTTCTAACCAAATTCGGAAAATCAGTACAAATAGTGCACAGACGAGATTCATTACGCGCTAGCAAGATCCTACAAGACAAGGCATTTGAAAATTCAAAAATCAAATTCCTATGGAATAGTGTGGTAGAAGATATCAAAGGTGGCAAGAAAATAGCGGATGTTATTGTTAGAAATATAGATGATGGGAAGGAGTTGAAAATTCCTGCAGGGGGATTATTTGTAGCAATCGGTCATGAACCTAATACTGCAATTTTCAAAGGTCAGCTGGAAATGGATGACAGGGGATATATTGTTCTAAAAAATCAGACTAAAACAAGCATAGAAGGAGTCTTTGCCGCTGGTGATGTGCACGACTATAGATACAGACAGGCGGTAACAGCAGCTGGTTTTGGATGTATGGCCGCCCTTGATGTAGAAAAATGGCTGACCGAGAAAAAACACACTAGCCAGCAAGAAATCCCAAAAAGAACCGAGTATTTACAGGAAAGGTCATAGTTTCCTCCTGAGTAAATAGCCAATAATCATGTCATATCAGTATAATATTGAGATATATATCTAAAGTGTGTTACTCTGTTATCCTCTTATGCTATAGACTTCCGAACGAAAATCTTAGAATCGTGTCACTAGAAATTAAAACTAAATTTTTCTTGCATCAAATATAGTTAAACTATATTATGACACTAAGTATCTTAAACCAGATATATTATAATTACATCAACTTATTGAGAATTATGAACCACACAACTCTAGTAATGTTTGGCGTCCTGGCAGCAGCAGCTATGTTGGTCGGTGTATCGACCGTCACATTTGCTAAAGCCCAGACTGACACAGCAACATCGGTCCCAATAAATGAGGGAGTTACTCTCCCCGACAGCTTGGGCAAAGTCAGCGTAGGCGGTAGTGTAACTCCACCGATACCAAGCAGCATTGATTTGTCGAAACTTCCTGTAAGCGGACAGACACCAAGTCTTAGTGATCTTGGAAACGTTGCCAACCTTGGCGGCAGCTTAACCGGCAGCTTAACAGGTAGTCTTAGCGGCGGCGCATCAGCTAGTCCTGCTAGCGGCGGCACACCATAAACTAGCCCATAGAACTGACTGGTAACTTTCAGTACAAATTCCCTTTTTTTCTTTTTCTTAAAGTATTAATCAAAAAAAAAGTTAGCCAATGCCATCGTTGTTGTTGTTGTATGCTAGATCTGAAAGGTAAGTTGCACTTTTTAGAGTCCTGTCGTATTCACCACCGGTAAAAACATTTTGCTGTGTGTAAAGGCTCTTAAATTTCCTACCATCATCGGCGAATATTCCAACAAGAACGCCATTCTCTAACTTCTCGGCAGTTTTAAGCATTGATATCATGACGGAACCAGATGAGGGACCTACCAGCAGCCTTTCTTTTACTGCTAATTGTTTTACCATGTTAAAAGAGTCATCGTTAGACGCTGTCATCCATTCATCAACAACGTCCTCACGACGTTTGAACAAATCAGGCATAGAAGACTCTTCAAAATTTCTCAAACCTTGAAGCAAATGATTCTTCTGAGCCTGGATTGCAACAACTTTGATATCCTTATTTTTTTCTTTTAGGAAGGTCGCAGTACCTGTGATAGTTCCACCTGTACCGCATCCTGTGAGAAAATGAGTTATTTTACCTTTAGTCTGTTCGAAAATTTCTGGGCCTGTACTTTCATAATGTGCAAAAAAATTGGCATCGTTTTCGTATTGGTTTGGCATGTAATAGATGTGTGGTCTTGGCTTTGAAATTGCTTTGGCAAGAGCAATACTTTGATCTGTTCCAGCCCCAACTCGTGGACACAGATCATCTGATGTTTCGTGAAGAGTGGCTCCTAAATGCCTCAGAATGTTTTTTGTCTCTTGACTGACTTTATCAGGGATAACAATTTCAACTTTGTATCCTAATGCAGTAGCAATACCAGTTAATGCAATTCCGGTGTTTCCAGAAGTAGGCTCAATAATGATGCTTTTATCCTTCCTTAAAATGCCCCTATTTTCAGCATCTTTTATCATCCAATACGCTGCTCTGTCTTTTACTGATCCAAATGGATTAAACCACTCTAACTTTGCGTAAAGTTTGACCTTTTGTGTGGAAAAATAAGATAATTCTATTAAGGGGGTTCTACCTATGCGCTCGATTATACTATCATTATTTTTCTGCAAAATAGGTGATGATGCTGGTGTTGTCGAGCTTGCCGTTGTTGTCGTAGTCGTCATTTTATTTTGCCTTTTTTATTACAAATTCAAGATCTTTTTGATTCTTATCTAATGACAAAAGCTCATGTCCAGTTCTCTTTACCCATTTGGATATATCCTCCTCAGATTCTGGGTCATCTGATACTATCTTCAACATATCACCTATTGCTAATCTTTCCATTTCGATCTTTGTACGAAATACAGGCTCAGGACAAAAAAGCCCTCTTACATCTATGGTTTTTGTTGGAGTGTTACTAGTACTTGTACTCATTTGGCGAACAGAATAAAAGGGTAATAGCGTAATATTAAATGTTTAGGATCTAAGAGGAAGATATGATTTTTATTTTTGATTTTGTCTTTTATTCTATCTTATTATATTTTATTCTACTTTATTTAGAATCTCTACTGTATTTTTACCTAAAGAGATCCTTTTCCTTTGGCCTAATTAGTTTGGAAACTTGGGCTGATTTTTGATGTGCCTTTCTATAATTATATCCTCTTAGGATAACAAAAGGGATTCGTTCCAATTTTCCCATCGCTAATTCTGCGGCTGAAGCAATTTCATCTACAACTGCAATCTCGGTTACCTTAAGTTTCCTTCCATACATATCGGCGCTCCCAATGTAGCTTTTTATTGGTTCAATTCCAGCAATACCAATCGCGACGTTAGTTTGACCCTCTCTAAACGGTCTTCCAAATGTGTCTGTTATTACAACTGCAATATCCTTGCCAGTTTTTTTTACTAACGAGTCTCTAATTTTCCTTGCAGATCTATCAGGATCTATGGGTAGCAATACTGCATGATTAATACTGTCCTCAATGTTACTTTGGTCAACTCCGGCATTTGCACAGATAAATCCATGCTTTGTTTCTACTATTATCACACCTTTCGAAAGTCTTACTATATCCTTAGATTCTTCTAAGATTATCTCTACAATTCTGGGATCCTTGTCATTTTTTTTTGCTATTGAGAGGGATTTGGCTGATGGCTTAATATATTTTAGACTTACCACGCGATCTTCAGCTTTTGAGACTACTTTATGAGCGATGACCAATATATCATTGTCAAAGAGATCTTGATGCTTTTTTTCTAGGGATTCTAAAATTAACATGTCTATCTTACTGTGAGGTTTTATATCGTCTTTAAGATAAATGGGAATAATTTTGATGATATTATTATTCCTCTTCTCTCTTTTCCTGCTCAGATTATAATTATCAATTTTGGTTTTCAATACCACGGGAAGTAGTAAATCTATCGAGACCACTAAAAAACATATATATTTTATTCATACGTTTGCCAAATGAATTATTATTCTTTGTATGAACTGATTTTTACCTTACTTTTGTGTGTTTGCAAGTATGGCAGTCTTGCCAAACTTCTTTTCAAGCATGTTAAGTAATAGGGTGAGATCATGAATTTCTATGACTGCATCTGCTTTCTGCTTTACTACATCTACAGGACAGAATCCAACTGTGAAAGCGGCTAAACTAAACAATTTTAGATCATTTGCACCATCCACAACAACCACTGTATCTTCTTTTCTTATTCCCCATTCCTTGATTGTAGGTTTTATTGCGGCCGCCTTATCTGAAGTAACTTTGAGGTTTATACCATCAAGCTTGCCATCATTGAAAATCAAATCATTTGAAAAAATCTTGTCGATACCAAGTTCATTTTTTAGCCTATCTGTAATTATAGTGAATCCACCAGAGACAGCAAGGATTTTCCAGCCTGCCTTTTTTAATGCAGAACAAAGTTCTACCGCACCTGGCATAATCTCTAGACTAGCACCAATCCGTCTGGCATCTTCAAAGGTAATACCTCTTAGAGCATCCACGCGTTTCCTGAGACCCTCTTCCCAATTTATATCTCCACGAATACCTTGCTTGGTTATATCCCATATCTCTTTTTCCTTCTCTGGTCCCATAATTTGAGCTAAAACTGGTAGGTATTCAGCGTTGAGGAGTACGCCTTCGACGTCAAAGATTATGAGCATTGTAATGTGATTGTGCAAACAACCTTCCTTTCCGTATATTAATCTTGTCTAACTTAGAGATAGAACACAGTTAAATTTTTTTATACAGGAGGTGGTTATGCAGGAGTTAAAACAGAGTTGACACTAAAACAATTGATATTAAAATAATAACATTATATGGATGGCGAGTTTTTAATCGACACTATGCTACCAAGTTTGCCAGATTTCATTTCTATGCGTGGATTTTCAATTATTAACTATAAGGTTTAGTTTGTGAAGATAAAACACGCCCAGAAGAAAGAGGAGGAAGCAGGAGGATAGGATTTGTCACGTCCACTATTATGGATCTTGACCTAGAGCATAATCAAGCCACGGTAACATCAGCTTCAAAAGAAACAAAATTTACATATCCATTAATGTACTGCCTTGGTTTGTTCCTTTGACAACCAACAGAAGAAGAAGAAATTTACTCAACAATCTTTTTATTCTTCTTATATTCTATAATATATCGGTGTAGGTGTGGCAATAAGAGGGGGATTTGGAGGTAGTTGTGTGGTTCATGATCTATCTTTTTAACCTTCTCTTCTCGCGCCTATCTACACCTTTTTAAATCTAGAATTTAAAAACGGCAAAAGTATTTATCAGTTACTGGCTAATAGTAGCGATTAATGTTTGAGAAATTATGTTAGTGTTTTATTTTTTATAAAACAAAATGTCCTTAATTACTAATATTATTTCAATTCAATTCTTTTTTTTCAATTTTTTCTTCCCTCTGTGAAGGCCTCTATACTCCTATTTGCTGTGCCAGTTTTATTACCTCTTTGCCTTTTTTTGTGAGCTTGTTATATATTCTATTTTTGATGTTCCGTCGTTGTACTAATCCATTTTTTTGGGCCTTCAACAGGAGCTTGTGACCATAACCATATGCGCCCAATTTCTTGAGTAATTCTCTTGTAGGATATTCCATACCATCAATTATCTTAAGAAGTCTTACGATGCCTTTTTCTTCTATCAGGATTTTCAATAACACTTTTTTCATGACATATCTCCCTGAGAGTTCCGTGAAAGGTTTTCTGCACATCTTGACCAGCTTCTCATGACAGTTATACTCCTCCTCTAGCTGTTATTATTATTATTATTATTAAATCTATATGAAAACGTGGGAGTACGAGAATTAAATGATACCTTCGAGAGTAAAGGATTACTTGTTACATTCCTCAAGCGTTACCTGAATATCGAACGTTGATTTCCATACCCTATGAACTACTCTGATTCTCACGACCACCCTTTCGGTCAACAATTTATATTAGAGGCATCAATGAAGATAAAATTTATAAGAATATGTCTTCACAACTATTCTACTATCGCTTGATATTAAATTAAGAGATAGTAGTAAATTTCTTAATACAAATATATTCATAAAGAACAATCTGTAAATGAGTATGAATATGAACCACACAACTCTAGCCGTAGTAGCAATTGTAGCAGTAGCTGCATTGTTAATCACAGCAACAAGCTTAGGAGCAACACAAGCATTCGCACACAGCCATGGCAAATACAGTAAAACTTCACAGCGTTCCAACGCAGAGATCGGACAAAGAAATGAGCAGTCGTCTTTTTGTAATCAACCAGCAACTGTAAACATTGTTCCAATTTCCTGCAATGAAATCGGACTTAATGCAAACGTTGCACCAGCCACATCAGCCAACGTAGTTACACACTAGGCAGACAAACAAACTCTTTGCTGTAGACGACAACGAAATTTACATCCCTTTTCTTTTTTTGTTCATACAGTAAAAGTAATTGATCAAATATTATCTCGTTTTGCTACCTAGTTTGATGATCACGATAAATAAACATGTTAACTATAGTAGAAAATAAGTCCAGGTAAAAATATAACATCGATTCTAGTAGTAGTAATTTTCTCAATCTAAATATATTCATAAAGAATAATCTCTTTGAGAATTATGAACCACACAACTCTAGCCGTAGTAGCAATTGTAGCAGTAGCTGCATTGTTAATCACAGCAACAAGCTTAGGAGCAACACAAGCATTCGCACACAGCCATGGCAAATACAGTAAAACTTCACAGCGTTCCAACGCAGAGATCGGACAAGACAATCAGCAGTCAGCCACATGTCTTCAACCTGCAACAGTAAACATTGTTCCAATTTCCTGCAATGAAATTGGATTGAACTTGAATCTTGGTGCAGCAACTAGCAGCAACGTACTTACGAGATAAGTAAGCTAACTACCAGTCAAAATAAGAATATGACTATCGTGGACACTTCTTTTTTATTTTTTGTTTAAAGATTTAAAATTGAAATTAGAATTGTACTCATTTTTCTATCTATATTGTACGCTACAAGTACTCTTGTGCAATGCTTCAGTCAAGATCTACCTACTTCTGTTACGCTATTTCTTGTCAGACTGTGTTAAAAGTATATACGTATACAATATTTTATAGAATACCAATCGTTACATCGTGTAGAATATAATATTAAATTAAGGCATAGTAATAATTTCGTCAACGCAAATATATCATCAAATAGCAATAGGAATGTACATGAACCACACAACTCTAGCCGTAGTAGCAATTGTAGCAGTAGCTGCATTGTTAATCACAGCAACAAGCTTAGGAGCAACACAAGCTTTCGCATGGAAGCATCATTACAAACATAACAGTGGAAAAAGACTTTCTCAGGGATCCAATGCAGCGATTGAACAACAAAATGATCAATCAGCAACCTGTATTCAACCAGCCACAGTAAACTTGATACCTATTTCATGCAATGAAATTGGACTCAATGCAAATCTTGGTGCAGCAACTAGCAGCAACGTAGTGACAAAATAACCACATCAGCCAACGTAATTACACACTAGGCTACAAACAAAACTTTACTGTAAAAGATAACGAATCTTGAATCCTTTTTTTCTTTTTTTATCTAAAACAATATAATACAATAAGATTTTGTTACTATTTGGATTTATTATTATCTGATATGTATCATATC